>CBDHFF010000002.1:0-23011 GCA_965262395.1 Rickettsiales bacterium | reverse complement strand
CCTGAGAATGAAGATCAAGAATCAGCGCGTGGTCCAAGGTTCTTTGGCCTAATTCATAATTATGATGCAACAATATTTAATATCGGTAGAATGACTGCACGGATAGTAATTAATGGTATTCACATTACTAGCAAAGGACAGGCTGAATATGATGACGCAGAACCTGACTATCGATCCTCTGATAAAGCTCGTCAATTTTATAATTCGAGAAGACAACAAGGAGAAACATGGTCGAGCAGGATAAACAAGGGGACGACGCATGTTGAAAGAGTTTCATTGCCAATTAATGAAATAGTAGGGAATAATGGCAGGGTTCATGTTGCTTTCTTCCTTGAAAATCAAGGTAAACACAATAAACACAGCGTTAAAGGCATTCGTGGTCGAAAAGTGGCCTTCAAATCCAGGGCATTCTCTTCTGCTGGCGACAACAATTCCTATAATGAATACTGGGCTGTCGCTGGAATCCAGAATGATAATGGCAAGAAAAAGCAGTTTGAAAAATTCATGGGAAGGCACGGAGCTCTAGCTGGAGATAGTGAATATTCCACAAATGGCATGATTACAAAGGATCTTCCTTCGTACCTTTATGAACCAAAAGTGCCTAAGATTTATCGATTAAAACAGGGCTCAACTCACTCTAATCCAATCAATGATCTCAGAGCTCGCCCTGTGCTAAACACAACTAACGCAACTATAACTCTTGTGGATCCCGCATCTGGAGAAGCTCCTGCAAACAACTCCCAATCAGCTACTGCAAACAACGCTCAACAAGCTGTAGCATTGGCATTTGGGGCACAACGATTCGCTGCAAACCAAAAATACGACTGTGCAAAATGCACGATGCGTGGCAGCCATCAGGGGCCTTCAGGAGCAGACAGACAGGCTATTATGGAAGGCTGTGGATGTAAATCCTTTGCCATAAATATCGTTGATCCTAATTTGAGAATCAGATCAAATATTAGCTCGGCTGGCGCAGAAAGAATCGTCAATAGCACCAGAGGCGGCTACTTCGGAGTGTTAGTACCAACCGCAGCAGATGGTTCTGCAATGGTTCGTGTGAAGCTGGAAAATGTAACCACTTCTACTGCAAAAACCGTTATTGATACCAATATTGACCTCAGAGAAGGCAATGTGTCGTTCAGATTACCAGTAAGACCAGGCAGCCCTGCAAGTTATCTCGCTCACACTGACCGATATGATTGCTCAAAATGTAAAGTTCTCGGCAGCTCAGGGGGATCTAGTCCTTCGAATGCTGACAAAAACAACATGATGAACGTGTGTGGCTGTAAAAAACTTGCTGTAACTATTAACCCAATACCTGGTGTGCAAACGGTACGGGTGAATACTAGATCACGTGGTGATGAGAATTTACACAATTATAATGCTAACATTACCAATGGCAAATCATTTTCGATTTTGGTACCAAGAGATGCCCGTGGCAAAGCCATGAATCACCTTAAAGTTGAAGCAATGGAAGGCGCCAATCAGTATCGCACTTTGATTGACGAGCATGTTGATTTAGCTGAAGAGGCAGAGGGCAATACTTACACTGTAACCATTCCTGAAAATGGTCAATCTGCTTCGGGACCTGAATCAGACCAGGCTGAGGGCACACCTCAACAGGCATTTAATGGCTCTCCTTCATACTCCGCCGCTGCGCCTGCTGCAGCTGCCGTAGATGTAGCCACAACAACAGCTAAATATGACTGCGCAAGATGTAAAGTTCGCAGCAGTTCTACGGGCAGCAGCCCTTCAGGTGCTGACAAAACAGCAATGATAGAGCTGTGTGGCTGTAAGAGACTTGCTGTAAATATTGCCCCAATACCTGGTGTTCAAACAGTAAAAGTGAACACTCAATCACGTGGCGATGAAAACCTGCACAACGTTAATTATAACATCACGAATGGCAAATCGTTCTCCATTCTGGTACCCAGAGATGAGCAAGGTATAATTATGGTTCACCTTAAAGTTGAAGCAATGGAAGGCCAAAACCAGTATCGCACTTTGATCGACCAGCACCTCAATTTGGCTCAAGAAACTCAAAGCGGCACTCACACCGTAAGTCTGCCTGAGCAAGATACTCAGTCATCCACAGGATCTTCTGCGGCTCCTAATAATAACAATAACCAGACCTCACAAGACAATAATAACCAGACCTCACAAGACAACAATAACCAGACCTCACAAGACAATAATAACCAGACCTCACAAGACAATAATAACCAGCCTCCTCCGCCTCCGGCGCAGTCGGAAAAATCATCTAAGTCGGCGAAATCAGCAAAATCGGCGAAATCATCTCATAGAAACAATAGAAGAAGTTATAGAAAAAAACTACGCAGAGCTCAAAATAGAGGAAGATAATAAAGAAAAAATTGATCCTTTTTTATCTATCCTTCACAAGAGATGCCCGTGGCAAGGCCATGAATCATCTTAAAGTTGAAGCAATGGAAGGCGCCAATCAGTATCGCACTTTGATTGACGAGCATGTTGATTTAGCTGAAGAGGCAGAGGGCAATACTTACACTGTAACCATTCCTGAAAATGGCTGATTCTGAATCAGATTTATAGATGTGGCGGGTCGATAACGAGCGATCCGTACAACCATTTTTAGATTAAATAAGGAGTATGGCGGGTCGACAACGAATTTGCGGCAGCGGAAAAGCTGTTTTAAAAACAGAAATTACTTCAAATTCTGAATCAGATTTATAATGTGGCGGGTCTGAAAACAGATTAAATCTGGCAGCGGAAAAAACTGTTTTAAAAACAGAAATCTACTTCAAATTCTGAATCAGATTTAGAGATGTGGCGGCTCGGCAACAGGCAGAATTTGTGCTCTGAAAACAGAAAATCTGGCAGCGGAAAAACTGTTTAAAAACAGAAATCTACTTCAAATTCTGAATCAGATTTAGAGATGTGGCGGCTCGACAACGAGCGAACCGCACAACCTATTATGCACCCATTTCTGAACCTATTTTTGAATCAATTAAACCGATTTGTATTCATTGAAAATTACTGGAAAATCAAGAAATAAGAGATTAATATTTAATTTATAACTGCGAGCTATGATCACGGCAGTTATTTTGATATTTCTCTGGATTACGGCATGAAATCGAAGATTGTTTTAGAGTGTGAAAAAGCCATTGCGGGCCTTACACTATTGCTCTTTTTTGCTATTTTACCCTCGCCTCTTGCTGCAATAGATTGTCAAATTTGTGCAAATAATAATGGTCCTGATATCGTCTCAGAATGCACTGATTCTTGCAAAAATATTATCATTACTAATGATTCTGCCGCCAGATTATCTGTTGTACTTGGCAGCAAATCTAAGGTTATTAACAAAATGGAATCAATACAAACTATAGTTAATGAAGATGATTCTGACTTCAAATTAAAGGTCTCTTGTAAGAATTGTGTCCGTAGAAATAAGGCCAAAGATCTGATTTTAATTAATCAAATTATGAAGGATCTTGACCTCATATCTGGGGCAACTAACAATAATTTAGATACTCTACATCTTCAAATAAATGGCCCAACAAAATCTCCAACATTCATTAAAAATTCTGATATATCTATTAATTATTTAGTGAAAAATGTGAGGGCCTGCGTAAGAAATAATTGGCACGAGCCAATTAGAATTATGGTTGATAAACTGGGTTGGTCCAAAGAAATATCCGCTGGAAAGTACACATGCGTGGATCGCGCCGTAGAAAAAAAACACATACAAAACAATAGTTACAAGTTGCGCGCCATCTGTCCTGGCTGTGAAAAAAACAAAGAAATATACAATGATTATGTCAGTGTAACTAATAATTATTTCGTTGTACAGGACTCCACAGATGGCACAAATAAAGCGACTTTAACAGCGACAGAAGAGCTCGTAGAATCTGAAATATCCAACCCCGATCAAGACCAAAAAGATCTCTCGTCTACCGCCAATGACAGTGATCTTAGCGCAGAAAAAGAAGAAAATCCTGCGAATAAAATGGATGTTAATTTACACTTTCACAGCGCTTTCTAGTGTTCTTTAGTGACCAATAACAGCCATCTTTTTAGCATCCTAAATTGCAATGTTTTTGCTGAATTTCTTATTAATATATTCTGCTTTTTATGCACGCTTGATTCTGTTTTTTCTTTAATAGTACTTAAGTTCCGACTCTCTGCAGCTGCCTATAATCTTCTTTATTAACACATAATTAATAGGCATCTAATATCATTCGTGTGTTGTTTTTCCCGATGGAGATTTTTAATGAAAGCGTTCATTGCAATGGTGATGTTGCTACTTACACTATCTTTTAGTGTTGCTTCCCCAAACAAAGCTTCGGCTTCTGAAATGAACCCTGATCAACTACAAGATGCTCTGGAAATATTACAAACTTTACCTGAAAATCCTTCAATAATGGCCTTAATAAAACATTTACAAGAAGGAATGCAAGACTCTCAAGTCTCTGCTACGCTTACAGATGGTCAGCAATCGTTAGCTCATAGATATGATTGCAATACCTGCTCATTAAAATCAGGCTTGAAAATCAGATCCACAGATGAAAGAGATATGATCGGTATTTGTGGATGCAAAAGAATTGTAGTAAAAGCTGCAAATGATTCTAGATTAAGAAATCTAGGTGTGAGATTAAGGGCTGCAGGTGGCGTAAATACATTTAATAATACTATAGAACCTGGTCAGCAAGCAAGTATAATGGTTCCTGTTTATCAAGGCGGAGCAATGGCTAATATAACAATAGTAGCATATTATGGCAATAATGGCGTCCAGAAAACAAAGACTGAGCGAGATAGAAGATTTTCTAGCAGGCATTTGATATCAACCGATATAGATCTGGTTAACCTAACTCATACATTCCGGACTGCAAAAATTGAGGTAGGAGCAGAACTTAAAAATACTTTAGCTATAGAGGTTACAGGAGATGCCTTTCAGCAAAGCATAACCAATCTTACTCGAGAAGAAACGGTAACTGCACATCGGGGACAAGCCATCAATGATGATCCTGAACATGAAGATAAACAATCTACACGTGGTCCGAGGTTTTTTAGCCTAATTCATAATTATGATGCAACAATATTTAATATCGGTAAAATGACTGCACGAATGACAGTCAATGGTAGCGGCTCATCTGTAGGAGAAACATGGTCGAGCAGGATAAACAAGGGGACGACGCATGTTGAAAGAGTTTCATTGCCAATTAATGAAATAGTAGGGAATAATGGCAGGGTTCATGTTGCTTTCTTCCTTGAAAATCAAGGTAAACACAATAAACACAGCGTTAAAGGCATTCGTGGTCGAAAAGTGGCCTTCAAATCCAGGGCATTCTCTTCTGCTGGCGACAACAATTCCTATAATGAATACTGGGCTGTCGCTGGAATCCAGAATGATAATGGCAAGAAAAAGCAGTTTGAAAAATTCATGGGAAGGCACGGAGCTCTAGCTGGAGATAGTGAATATTCCACAAATGGCATGATTACAAAGGATCTTCCTTCGTACCTTTATGAACCAAAAGTGCCTAAGATTTATCGATTAAAACAGGGCTCAACTCACTCTAATCCAATCAATGATCTCAGAGCTCGCCCTGTGCTAAACACAACTAACGCAACTATAACTCTTGTGGATCCCGCATCTGGAGAAGCTCCTGCAAACAACTCCCAATCAGCTACTGCAAACAACGCTCAACAAGCTGTAGCATTGGCATTTGGGGCACAACGATTCGCTGCAAACCAAAAATACGATTGTGCAAAATGCACGATGCGTGGCAGCCATCAGGGGCCTTCAGGAGCAGACAGACAGGCTATTATGGAAGGTTGTGGATGTAAATCCTTTGCCATAAATATAGTTGATCCTAATTTGAGAATCAGATCAAATATTAGCTCGGCTGGCGCAGAAAGAATCGTCAATAGCACCAGAGGCGGCTACTTCGGAGTGTTAGTACCAACCGCAGCAGATGGTTCTGCGATGGTTCGTGTGAAGCTGGAAAATGTAACCACTTCTACTGCAAAAACCGTTATTGATACCAATATTGACCTCAGAGAAGGCAATGTGTCGTTCAGATTACCAGTAAGACCAGGCAGCCCTGCAAGTTATCTCGCTCACACTGACCGATATGATTGCTCAAAATGTAAAGTTCTCGGCAGCTCAGGGGGATCTAGTCCTTCGAATGCTGACAAAAACAACATGATGAACGTGTGTGGCTGTAAAAAACTTGCTGTAACTATTAACCCAATACCTGGTGTTCAAACGGTACGGGTGAATACTAGATCACGTGGTGATGAGAATTTACACAATTATAATGCTAACATTACCAATGGCAAATCATTTTCGATTTTGGTACCAAGAGATGCCCGTGGCAAAGCCATGAATCACCTTAAAGTTGAAGCAATGGAAGGCGCCAATCAGTATCGCACTTTGATTGACGAGCATGTTGATTTAGCTGAAGAGGCAGAGGGCAATACTTACACTGTAACCATTCCTGAAAATGGTCAATCTGCTTCGGGACCTGAATCAGACCAGGCTGAGGGCACACCTCAACAGGCATTTAATGGCTCTCCTTCATACTCCGCCGCTGCGCCTGCTGCAGCTGCCGTAGATGTAGCCACAACAACAGCTAAATATGACTGCGCAAGATGTAAAGTTCGCAGCAGTTCTACGGGCAGCAGCCCTTCAGGTGCTGACAAAACAGCAATGATAGAGCTGTGTGGCTGTAAGAGACTTGCTGTAAATATTGCCCCAATACCTGGTGTGCAAACAGTAAAAGTGAACACTCAATCACGTGGCGATGAAAACCTGCACAACGTTAATTATAACATCACGAATGGCAAATCGTTCTCCATTCTGGTACCCAGAGATGAGCAAGGTATAATTATGGTTCACCTTAAAGTTGAAGCAATGGAAGGCCAAAACCAGTATCGCACTTTGATCGACCAGCACCTCAATTTGGCTCAAGAAACTCAAAGCGGCACTCACACCGTAAGTCTGCCTGAGCAAGATACTCAGTCATCCACAGGATCTTCTGCGGCTCCTAATAACAACAATAACCAGACCTCACAAGACAACAATAACCAGACCTCACAAGACAATAATAACCAGACCTCACAAGACAATAATAACCAGCCTCCTCCGCCTCCGGCGCAGTCGGAAAAGAATAATACGCCGCCTTCTAATGATAGGTATCAAGCTAATCCTGCTGGAACCAGAACGGAAAGCAATGATCGCCAGGCTGCTAGAGAAAGAAGTGAAGAGCGTATTCGTGCTCGTAACGAGCGCTCTTCAGGTAGAAGAGGCTCTTCTCGCTAAAGCAAATTATTGAGTTGATTGGGAAGATTATAAGTCTCATTATTTTTGGCTGATTAATGGATTGTAAAAAAAGAGGGTCACTCTTTTAATCTTATCTTCTTTATCCTTTCATTATGACTCTTTGTGTTTATCTTTTTGATTTATTCTGACTATATAATATTACAACGATCTCTTATTTACATAAGTATGAGCAAGTTCCTAATTGGTGTATTACTATATCTTGCACTTATACTATATTCTAGTCTTAATTCATCTAATAATCAGGTTGCTCGCAAACCATGCCCCTCTTGCCAAACGCATCATGCAATGCAAAAATCTATAGCAGGTTATCACAACCACTAATGGTTATAATAATATTTTGCAGATTATTATCTACTCTCTTCTTAGGATGCAAGTCTATCTATGAGATGGTCTAATATATATAAACGCTGCTAATCAAGTCATTAATCCGCACAACTTATAGGTAATTAATTCATTATCTGGTAATAATTACTTTACCATTGTGGGATAGCATTCATCCAAATATATTTGATGGTGCCTAATCATGCGCAACACATTACTCAAATTTTTTAGAGTTCCACTATTTTTATTATTGGCATTTCACTCAGATATTCTTCATGCTGAAATCTGTGAAACATGTGAGCCAAACTTTAATACTGGTGAAAATAAATCAAGCGTACTTCAGAGATGTGATAATTGTGCAGAAATTAAGATACAGAATCGTGCTGATATTGAGATGGAAACTAGCATTGGAGCTGGTGGTCTGATAAGTAATATATTACGTAAAGGAGAAGCAGTATCTGCTATCGTAGATAAAAGAGAGCCATTAGCTATAAAATTACGATGCCTCAATTGTAGTAGACGTAATACAGAAGAAGATTATATTATGTTCGACCGAAACGTGCCTCTGGAAGGAGAAAATGCATTACACTCCACACCTAAACCAGGTACTAATAAAGTAGATTTTGAAGATATAATTATAGAAGGTGATAGGAATTATCAAGATCTTGGTTGGAATCTTGGTAGACATAACTACTATTCAACAACAGAAACAGGTGGGGTACGCATACGACCTGTAACCGTTTGTCTTACACATACTGGCGCTTATGACTTAAAACTAAACATAAACGATGTTGTATGGTCTCGTACGATACGCCCTCATAGCTCTAAGATACACTGTATAACTAGGTCAGTCCATGAAAGTGAAACATTAAAAAGCACTGTCAGTGGAGAAACAGAAAAAGAGTATGCTAAAGTTAAACTAAAATGTAGTGGGTGTTCAGGAAATAATATATTATTTGATCATTATTTAGAAGTAGGCAAAATACATGAGTTCAAAACTACTGGTACTGCTCTTCCCGGAGGTCAAGTAGCAAGGAGAATTGGGGAATTAGTCGATTTACAGGCTGATCCACCGATTAGTGATACATATGTAGATGATCAACCTGACTCTGAAGGAGTGGTGAATTACGCTGAAGAAAGACATAAGGTAATTGTTTGTACAAAGAACAAGGGTGCCTTTGTTGGAAAAACCAAAGTTGGAGAACAGCTATGGGGAGGAATGTATAATACAGGAAATACATCTCATTGTAGAACCTATCTAGTTCCTCAATCAAAAACTGTAGTATCGCAGATCAATAAAGATGGTGTCACTGGAGCGCACAAAGCAGCACGATTGGAGGCTATATGTGCATCTTGTGCTAAAAAAATATTAGATGAATATGCACTCATAGATTTAAAGAGAGGAGATCAGCAAGTACCAAGAATTAATATTGAACTTGGCGGAACGGCTGTACACCCTACTGCCCGTGTAACATATGGTGGCTTTGATAATTTCAGAATAAGTGGAGATGAAATAGAAAATGGCATAACAGACGGAACAAATTATAAAGATGGATATTCTGGTCCAGTTCGCACGCACAAATTCATTGTACGCAAACACACTGGCGCCTACTCTTTCAGATTCAAACCTGGCGCTGAACATGTGAGTTTCAGCAGGAATTTCCTTTCTAAACAAGGCGGGTCGGTTACTTTCAGAATTCCTGAATATCAGATCAAAAGAACTACTAATAACAGACCTTATGTGCATTTCGAGGCTATTTGTACAATATCTAGATGCAAGAATCCTTTGGCAAGCAGAATTGTTTATCTAGATCGTGGTGATGTATTAATAGATACCTATGGAACCACAACCGGTCATCAAGATTTCCATATAAATTATAGACAAGGCCTCTTGCCTGCAGCCACACATGCAGTTGAAGTAGTGAGTAATAGCGCTGCTTTCATATTCCAATTCAAACTTGGAGACAATGAATTACACCCTGTGCCTTGGAGTAGAAACTTCCGCTCTGGCAACAAAGGGAAAGTAGTCTTCAAGATACCTGAAGAAGGAATAAAGCAGCTTAATAATATTCCACGTGCCAAACTAGTAGTGAAATGTGATACTTGTACGAAAAAAATCCTGTACAACGATTATGTTGACCTAGATAAAGGTAATATAATCCTTAAAGCTAAAGGCTCTATAGCCAAAGGAGGACCTGCAGCTGCTACAGTAGATGTACTTTATAAAAACCCTAGAGGAACAAGTTATGTTGTAGAAGCAAAAGGGCTTTCGGGTAGATTCTCCGTAAGAATGCGTTTAGGGGGACATGGAGTTGGATGGAGCCGGATATTCCATTCGAAGCAAAATGGACGTACAACCTTTGTTGTACCAGATTCGGCAATACGAACAATCGCCGGCAAACCACATACTAATATTACAGTTGAATGTACTTCTGGTTGCAGCAAGAATACTTTATTGAATCTCAATGTGCCTTTAGATAGAGGAAAAATCTATGTGAACACAGGCGGTGATGCGTATAAAATTGCCACCAACTCAGGACCTTTTGCATTCTTGTCTTATGAACGCGCTACTGAGCATGTGGGTCATATAGTTATTAGAGATCATAACGGAAAATATACCTTCAAAACAAGACTTGGCGAAGGAAACTCTCATAAATGGAGTGGATGGTATAACTGGAAAAAAAGAGGAGAGGAAACATTCAGTGTGAATGCAAATGAAGTTAGAAGAGATCACAGTGGAAGTGTCAGGAATAGACCTATGGCTAGATTGCAAATGGATTGCAAACAAGCAGGTTGTAGAAACCCCTACGATGACTATGTTTATCTAGATAGAGGCAAGATATATATCGACACTTTTGGTACTACTATAAAGATTGCCACGTCGAATGGACCTGGAGTGAATATTAATTATGAGTTAGATCCACCAGAGATCCAAACTAAACCTATTCACGTTAGATATGTTACTAGCAAAGACATATATGAACTAATGTTCAAGAGATGTGACTTGCGTACCAAAAAATCTGGATGGATTGAACGTAATTATGTTACCTCTGCTTATCAAGCTGGACACCTTGACAGAGGCACGCAAGATAGAGATAAATTATATTTCTGTTATGCAGATGGGAAACACGCACTTGGACACTTGAGAGTTAATCCTGGTGGTCATACAAAATGTACTTTCCCTAACAAATCAACTGGCCAAGTTGATGAAAGCAAGGAATATTTTGTATTTAATACAGGTAGACCAGAGATTTTTGAATGGAGAGACCTAAAAGAAGTGCAAGAAAGCGGTGGATGTAGAGCTGTTGCTATGAGCGCTTACACCAGTGCTGCTTATCAAGACAGATCATCTCCTCCTCCTGCATCTCGAGGGAATGTATTGGGTAATTCTGTCAATGGTAACATGGCACAAATTGCATGTAGAGCAAAACATCCTAATGGTAATACAGAAGGATTGTTCCCAGGATCTACGTTATTGTTTGCAAAACATCCTACATCCAGAGTGTCAGGTAAAATTGGTACAACATTAGTTTTATCAACATCGACTGCCTCTTCTCAGGAAGACGACAGTGATGACAATGTATTGTTAACGTGTGCCTCCTCTGTTGGAGATAAGACTATACTCTCAACTAGAAACATTGAAATACTCTGTGTTAAGTAATAGGGAATTATATCCTATTACTTGGCTACGGATAGTAGAATCTGCCATAAATAGCGTTGCTTGACTTGGGTCTGTTTATTCAGATTATTGTGTTAAGTATTGCAATGTGCATTGTATATGTGCTAGCATGTGGCTTCTATGAAGATCAGTAAATTCCGCAATGAGCGTATATGTAAGTAATATCAAAAGCATGTTCATTGTGTTGTTAGCTATTATTGTTTGCTTTCCAATCATTGCTATTACCATTAGTTCCACTGTTAGCAGTGGTGAGTATTGGGTTATCAACAATTCAGTGTTTCCTGAATATATAATCAATACATTAAAACTAATGTTGGGCGTTGGTTCTATATCTTTCATTATAGGTCTAACAACTGCCTGGTTTACTACATTTTATCGTATTCCATACAGAAAAACACTAGAAAGACTGTTGCTTTTTCCTCTTGCCTGCCCTGCTTATATCATTGCTCATGTTTATACTAATCTCCTTGATTTTCCTGGTCCAGTGCAAACTATGATACGAAATACATTTAACTGGTCTCGTGATGATTATTCTTTCTTTGAAATAAGATCACTATCTGGTGCCATTATTATTATGAGCTTATCGCTTTATCCGTATGTTTATATGCTAATAAAAGCCAGGCTGTCAACAATGACAGATGTCGTATCCATATCTAGAACACTAAGCCTACCTCCTCATAGGATATTTTATGAAATCATAACACCTATGTTACGCCCTGCAATATTCGCATCTCTTTCTCTAGTAATTATGGAAGTAATAGCAGAATTTGGTACTATGGAAATATTATCCATAGATACAATGTCAACTGGCATTTATCGATCTTGGTTTCTATTAAATGATTATCCAACCGCAACAAAGCTTGCTTGCACTACTGGTTTCTTTGCATTTTTCTTAATAATCTTTGAGAAATTTGCTAGAGGAAAAACTGCTTATACTGAAGTGAATTCACACATATATCAAGTTACATTTAGTGCATCTAGGACTCAAACTTTATTAATCACTATATTATGCATGTTACCAGTAATGCTCGGCGCTATTATACCGATTACGTTTCTATTATATTGGGCTAGCAGCCTAATACAAGAAGGCACTCCTATAAACATTATAGGCTATGTAGCAAATAGCGTGATATTAGCTACATTATCTGGATTCATTACTGTAATTGTTGCAATCATGTTCTGTTATCTCACAAGATTCAGAAGCAAAATAACAAAATGCATGGTTAAGTTGCTATCTATGGGATATGCAATTCCAGGAGTAGTAGTATCAATTGGCGTTTTATTAACTTTAGGGTGGATAAACGAGGGGATAAGTGCATTCTGTGAAAGATTTTTTGATATTTCGATTAATCTAATGTTAATAGGCACCCTGTCAGGTCTAATGTATGCCTATATCTTTCGATTCCTAGCAATCTCCATGACAAGTATAGAATCAGGAATGAGTAAGATAAATCAAGAACTAGAATGGTCCATGAGACTTATAGTAGAAGGAAACTTTAAAAAAATATTTGGAATATATGTGCCAATAATTAATCGCCATATACTAACAGCATTTCTATTAGTATTCGTAGATACTATTAAAGAACTACCAGCAACCTTGATTATCCGACCAATGAATTTTGATACAATTGCAATAAAGACCTATGAGATGATCTCAGATGAAATGTTCAAAGAAGCCTCTCTATTCTCAATCATAATTATTGCAATCAATATAGCGGCGATGACTATAATAGTCAGGACACTTGGCATTAATACCACAACGAACAAAGATTAATATATTTGGGAAGCCTCTCTATTCTCAATCATAATTATTACAATCAATATAGCGGCGATGACTATAATAGTTAGGACACTTGGCATTAATACCACAACGAACAAAGATTAATATATTTGGGAAGCCTCTCTATTCTCAATCATAATTATTACAATCAATATAGCGGCGATGACTATAATAGTTAGGACACTTGGCATTAATACCACAACGAACAAAGATTAATATATTTTGATTGATTCAGTAATAGCAGCTGTTCTCGTATTACATAATAACCCAGACAATAGCTCTCGAATGTTTATGAATAGAAATTAGTATGACATAAATAATTATTCTATTTTAGTATAATAAATTCTTGATTAAGTTGTATGCAGTTGCAATAATACACCCACTGATTACATACTGGTATAATATGACTAGCTTATCTGGAAGAATTGGCATCACTCTACTGTATTGCTCCTTATTCATGCTGGCTCCCTTATATCTTGATATAATACAGTACGGCACGTATCGATCATTCGGACTGCCTGCAATGTGGTCATTTCTTATAGGATCAATCTTCCTACTTATACAGAAAAAAGGGCGAACAACAAGCCTACAGAGAAAATTCTATGAAGGCACTTTAGCCTGGATATTAGTAATAATTGTCTCCGCAATTCCATTTATACTATCCTCTACCCAGATAAGTTATGTGGATGCTCTGTTCGAATCTGCATCCGGAGTAACTACCACTGGAGCAACGGTATTAAGCAACTTACAAGAAAAGCCACAGAGTATATTATTATGGCGTTGCATATTGAATGCGGTAGGTGGCCTTGGTGTGTTGATCATAAGCGCCGCCCTGCTATCAATAATAGGAGTTAATAATATAGAGCGCAATAAGAGCCAACGGAAAACCATATTAATAATTGGTATATATGTTTCTATAATTACAGCATGCTCAATATGTTTCAAAATGGCTGGCATGAGCTGGTTTGATGCCATATGTCACGCACTATCTACCTCATCAACAGCTGGATTTGCTAACTACGATAATTCTTTCGCACATTTCAATTCATATAAAATTGAACTAATTGCAATTATATTTATGATACTAGGTTCACTGCCTTTTACTGCTTATATTAGGCTACTATCTGGAAAAATCAGGGAATTCATTAAAAATGAGCAAATTAGACTATTTTTCATTATTGTCTTATCTTTTTCTGCGCTTGCAGCTTATGGCGTATATCTATATAGCTGGGATATAGAAAAGACCGTACGATATTCATTATTCAATATTGTATCAGTAATAACAACAACAGGGTTTTCTAATACAGACTACACGCTATGGAATATAGGTATAATTGAATTGACAATATTATTCTCTATGTTCATTGGAGGTTGCGCAAATTCAACAACAGGCGGCATAAAGATGTTAAGGATATTGATCTTATCAAAAAATCTGAAGGCTCATATATCAAGACTACTTCATAAGAACAAATCACAAACTATAATAGTGAATGGCAAAGAAGTAAAAGAAGGCATGCTGGAATCAGTAACGGCTTTCTTCTTCTTATATATAATGCTACTTATTTTATTTTCAATATTAATGGGCATAACTGGCCTTGATCTTGTTACTAGCATTAGCGCTGCTGCTGCCGCACTCACTAATACAGGACCAGGACTTGGAATAATAGTGGGTCCAGCAGGGAATTATTTTTCTCTACCAATAAGTTCGAAACTATTTTTTATCATTGCTATGATTATAGGCCGCTTAGAACTATTTACTGTACTAATATTTGTAATATTAATTACAAATGAAGATACGGCTCCATTATCTAAGAACCACCCTAAATCCAAATAAAAAAATAGCTATTATTCCATGTGCATAATAATTATTACTATTATGATGCTAGAGTTATATGAAATGTAATCGTTATGACATGGAGTTTTAATTTCCTGACAAGCTTCATGTCTACTTTGCAGAATATTACAATATACATATCTGATCTTGATTAGAGTTATGTTTTTTTGAATTGCATCTTAATAAAATTTCCCGATATATTTAAGGACAATGCACCCTAACCACTAGTAATGAATATTAATTCACAAAGTTTAATATAGTTAAGACACAAAAAAATATCTAGCTAGTTATTAGCGCCTATGTTACCGTGTTTTTTTTTGATTCTGATGAGATTCTGTTATGTTTAATGGAAGAGTTCCAATTAATTGGGCTACTGAACTCCAGCACTTCAAAGGTCTAATGTTTCAGCTTAATGATAACTCTATGTTCAGGATTTATTTTGGATCACGGTCTATAGTCAGCATTAGAATTGATGCGAATAATTATACTACCATGGAATCTTTTGTATATAATAGCCCTAATGATCTTAGCATGGATCCAGTAGACAGATTACCTGACCAATCAACTGTTATTCATTCACAATTAATATCGCCAATGTATCTACGTAATTTCACTCAAACATATATGGACTTGATTGAAAAAAACCTAATTGACGGTTCACTCGATCAATACAACAATGCATTATGGAGAACTCACTATAACATAATATAAATTGCAACGGCTTAATAGAGTTTAGTCCTAGGAAGGTGCTGCAAGAGATCAAAAAGCATCCAGCATAAGATTATGGCAGCCCCTCTTCCCTCTGTATTTATTGATGTATTAGGCATAGTTCTCTTTATCTTGATGTACAGAATTTCGTTGCTGATCAACAAGACCTGGAACTGATGCCAATTAATTTGATGTATTAAACATACTTTTCTTTATTTTTATGTACAGAATTTCGTTGCTGATCAACAAGACCTGGAACTGATGCCAATTAATTTGATGTATTAAACATACTTTTCTTTATTTTTATGTACAGAATTTCGTTGCTGATCAACAAGATCTGGAACTGATGCCAATTAATTTGATGTATTAAGCATACTTTTCTTTATTTTTATGCACAGAATTTCGTTGCTGATCAACAAGATCTGGAATTGATGCCAATTAATTTGATGTATTAAACATACTTTTCTTTATCTTGATGCACAGAATTCCGTTGCTGATCAACAAGACCTGGAATTGATGCCAATTAATTTGATGTATTAAACATACTTTTCTTTATCTTGATGCACAGAATTTCGTTGCGTTGGAACTGATGCCAATTAATTTGATGTATTAAACATACTGCTTTATCTTGATGCACAGAATTTCGTTGCTGATCAACAAGACCTGGAACTGATGCCAATTAATTTGATGTATTAAACATACTGCTTTATCTTGATGTCATTTCATTACAGCATATAACGCCAGTTCACACAGGATAATCAAATTAGGAGCCTCCTCTTTATGAACCACCATAATATTAGAAATTACACAACATGTATCACACAATAATACATGTTGTATGCATAAACACACATCTAATTTACTATCAAAATTCCTACTCGCTATCAAACAAGGTTTTGTAAACATATAAAAACCATATATCATTTACAAATCCCTTGCGGAAAGACAGCTTAACTAGCAATCATAGTAATTAATGAACTCAATTGGATGAGGACTCTGCTTAAGGACATTAACTTCTTGTATCTTCAAGTTTGTGTAAGCTTCTATTACATCATGATCAAATACTCCACCCTGTAAAAGAAATGCATGATCATCTTCTAAAGCCTGCAAAGCCTCTTCTAATGAACTTGGTATATTCACATACTTGTCTGTATTCTTACTTTCATACAAGTTTTCCGTAACATATTTATCGCTAGGGTCAATCTTATTCAAGATACCATCAATACCAGCCAAAAGCATTGCAGCAGGTGCATAGTAAGGGTTAGCCGAAGTATCAGGGAATCTAAGCTCTATTCTTTTGCCTTTTGGAGACCCAGTAGGATCAAAAGGTATACGAATAGCAGCTGAACGATTATGATTGGAATACGCAAGATATATAGGAGCTTCAAACCCTTTAATCAATCTTCTATAACTATTAGTAGTAGGGTTAGTAAAGGCTGTAAGCGCTCTTCCATGTTTCAAAATGCCACCTATATAATACTTACATATCTCAGACAGGTCGCTTCCATCTTCGCTAGCAAAGATATTTTTGCCATTTTTAGATAGAGACTGATGAAAGTGCATGCCATTACCATTATCGCCTTTGAGGGGCTTGGGCATAAAGGTTGCTGTCTTACCATAAGAATTTGCAACATTTTGTACAACATATTTCGCCTTCTGTATATAATCAGAAACGTTTGATATACTAGTACACTGAAAGCCTATCTCAGATTGTGACGGAGCAACTTCATGATGATGCAATGTTGGAGAAATACCAACTGCTTTCAACAAAGAAAGAATCTCCGAACGTATATCAGAAAGAGAATCTGTTGGAGAAACTGGCATATAACCACCTTTTTCCCTGGGTCTATAACCATTATTATGGAATTCGTACTCTCGACCAGAGTTACAGGGATGCTCTACAGAGTCAACATGATAAAATGATTGGTTATAATCAACTGAAAATCTAGCATCGTCAAAAATAAAGAATTCCAATTCTGGCCCTACTATCATATCGTCTGCGATACCTGTTTCTCTTAAAAACTCTAGAGCCTTCTCTACAGTAGACCTAGGATCTCTATTGTATCTTTCTCCATTTTTTGGATCGTAAACAGTACAATGCATAATCATAGAATCTTGAGCAGCAAAGGGATCACGGAACATTGTTTTTACATCAGGCATCAATAGCATATCAGACTCATTAATTGCCTTCCATCCTTTAATAGAAGAACCATCAAAGCAGAATCCTTGTTCTAGCACCTCTTCATCAACATAATCAACATCTCTAGTAATATGATGGCATTGACCCAACATATCAGTAAATCTAAAATCTACAAACTTTACTTCATCCTTCTTTAAGGATCTCAAAGCTTCATCATTAATACTCATGAACTACCTCAATGCAAATATAATATAATATAATAGCTGATACTAACATGTAATAGAAATAATTATCAAGGGCATAAAATATATAAATGCAAGATCTATTTACTTAAGAGGAAGAGAACATTATAAAAAGCAAAAGAACTGCTATGGATTGTAGTATAACACGCAACGTCATAAGCTTATTAGACCTCCTACCATCACCGCCTTTAACCATGGAAACAATCCCCAGAATCAATACCAACAGAGTCAATAAGATTATTACTATAACTAACACAATATCTCGTAATCTTTATACTTAATCAGCTATACTTATAACAGAAACATCCTTCAACTGCAATATACAAGACAAAAACAATGCACTCATGTACTTAGAGGTAGCTGAATAAGAGAATCGCATGCATATGCGACTGAGAAACAAAAAGATTACAAGTAAATTTGCATCAATTTGCAATGAATTACCTAGCATAGGGCAATTTTCCTATGCATCATCTACCACTTCCAAAGATTTGATCTTTCTGTGCAATGCGGATCTATCCATCTGTACAAATTCAGAAGTCTTGGAGACATTACCTCCGAACCTCATAAGCTGTGCCTTAAGATATTGTCGTTCAAATTCGTCCCTAGCTTCTTTTAATGGCAGGCGAACCATCGACCAGTCATCTCTTTGACTAACATTTGGTATATCAGAAAATAGATCTGGAGGTAAATCCTTAACATCCACGTATCCATTGGTTCCACTAGAAGACATAATTAAGAGCCACTCAACAACATTCTTTAGTTGCCTGATATTTCCTGGCCAATTATAAGTTTTCATCACAGAATAAGCTTCTTCACTGATTATTTTTTTGGGCAATCCCGATTTTTCTGAGAGTTGCTGAATGAAATGCCGGCATAACAATGGTATATCATCAACCCTACTAGACAACGGTGAAACTGCAACAGGTACAACATTTAACCTATAATAAAAATCCTCTCGCATAAGACCAGAGGCAATCGATTGCCTTAAATCACTGGCCGAAGATGATACAATTCTTATATCTACCGGAGTATCTGATGTTGCACCAAGTCTACGTATACTTTTGCTCTGCAACACTCTTAATAAAGCGCTTTGCGCATCATGTGATAAATCAGCAATCTCGTCCAAAAACAATGTACCACCATTTGCCTTTTCAACCAGACCTACCTTCACCTTCTTTGATTCTGCACTTTCAACTCCGAATAGCCTTTCATACATATTACTGCCTGTAAGCGAGCTAGCCTGCAATACAACAAACGGCAATTTACTTCTGTTAGAGGTATTATGGATAAACCTAGCCACAACACTTTTTCCGACACCAGAATCTCCTGTAATTAACACTCTACTATTGGTGTTTTTTAGCTTAGATACTATATTAACTATATCTTTTATGAATTTAGATTCTCCTATCAGGACTCCATCGTGTATTGAATCGTTACGCAATCTTCTGTTTTCTTGCCTTAACACATTAGCCTCAATTGCTCTGGCCAAAGTTAGAGATATACGATCTTCTGTAAAGGGCTTAGCAATGTAATCATATGCTCCCATCTTGATTGCTTTCACGGCAGTGTCTGTATTGCCATGGCCACTCATTATTAGAACTGGGAATCTATTGCTGTACTCTGCTTTAATCTCTTTTAACAAAGAAATTCCATCCATCCCGCCTTCGTCTAGCCAAACATCCAATATCACAGCTACAGGAAGTTTGTCTGCAATTCTCTTTAACGCTTGTCGAGCATTGGCAACAGCAACCACCTTATAACCACGATCCTTAATAATTTCACCTACCAAGAATCTAATGTCCTCTTCATCATCAACGATCAATATATATTGGTCTTCTATGTTACTCACAATACCAAACCTACTCACCAGGTTGCACTGTATATATGTATAACGTCAAATAATATGACTTACAATATTAAAAAGAATAAAAAGAAATTGACCTGGTGTATGTAGTTGTTATAATGACCTTCTCATTAATTCCATTCAAGAATCTAGATGGCAAAGCGCAGCATGAAGTCAAAGGTGGTAATAGTACTGATAATAGCGTGTTTTTTGTTAACTGGTATTACCTTGGGAATTAAAAGTAGCACAGAAGACTCTATAATAGCAGAAGTTGGGAAAAAGAAAATAACCCTCAAGGAATTCAGCGCAGTTTATGATAGCAAATTACAACATGTAAGCAGATTATTAAATCAGAGGGCAAGCCCAGAAATCATTAAGAAAATTAATTTACATAAAATGGCGCTCAATGATTTAATCAACATGAAATTCCTTGACAGCATGGCAGATGACATGAAATTAGATGTAGGTAATTCTAGCGTACTTGATTTCATTAGAAACCAACCTGCCCTAAGTGACAAGAAAGGAAAATTTGATAAAAAGAAATTCAGCAGCATACTAAAACAATTCAACATAAGTGAAAAAGAATATAAAGAAGAAGTTAAATACGATCTAATCCGTAATATACTGGTAAGTGCATTATCTTCCACACCATCGATACCAGACTTTTTAATGAATAAACTCTACAATAATCAATATCAACGACGCACTGTGGATATTGTCAAGATATCTAACGATGCAATTCATAATGTTCAAAATCTAGTTCCATCAAAACAAGAGTTAGAAAGAATTTATGAAGAGAATAAAGATAATCTATTAACCAAGGAATATCGAAACACTCAATACATCACTATTAAAAATTCAGATATAAAAGAAGAAGTCGTGATTGACGACAAAGAAGTTGAGGAAGTTTTACAGGACTATTTAAGCACAAATCAGACATACGATCTAATACAGTTGCGCATACCAGACAAGGACACAGCAGAAAGCTTGTCTAAGGTAGTAAGAGCCAACAATGTTGATGAATTACTAGAACAATTCAAACATAAAGGTGTAAAAAGAATCAATCTGAATATGAAGCATAGATCTAGTTTACCTAGAGAATTCAGATCAATAGATTTTGATAGCACAAACTTTAGTGACATAATAGAATTAGACGGTGAATACAATATATTAAGAGTATCCAAAACATATGAAGCAGATGCAGAAAGCATAACAAAAGCAAGGCAAGAAATATACGAAAGATTAAAAAATGAATATTTGAACAACAAATTATACAAATTTGTACAAAAACTTGAACGGGAATTGGTGATGGGAACCAGTTCATTCCAAGAGTTGGCATCTGCATATAGCCTAACAATAAAAGAAACTGGGCTTATAGACAGCGATGGTTATACACCAGAAGGCAAAAAAGCTGATATACCTAATGAAATATTCAATGACCTGACAGACAATTTATTTGAACGGAGTATCAATGAAACAGGCGTTTTCTTAAGCAGCTCCGAAGACTGTTACTACAATTTAAATGTATTAGAAATTGTAGACAAAAGAGTAATGAGCAAGGATGAGTCAGCAGAAGCATTAGAAATGCTCTGGAGAGAAAAAACCAATCGATACATGCTCACAAAGCTTGCAGAAGAAATAAAAGAACAATTAAGCAGCGGTACAAGTCTGAATTTACTAAAGAGCAGGCATAAAATAGACATAGAAGAGGGAATTACTCTGTATAAGCGAGAAGCAGCATTAGAGATGAACCCACAACAACCCTATCCAATTGAGTTAATACACTCAATATTCGAACTAGAGAATGATAATAGCGTCTCAAGTATATATAGCAACCACACACCTAAAAGCACATTGCTTCTCGGGTGCTACGAGATATAAAACCCGCTCCTGACAAGGAAGAATATAAGGAGATATTCAATAGATTCAAAGATAAGATGAATGATATGCATAAAAGTATTGTTATGGATAATGTTAATCAACAATTAAGGGACAAATTCAAAGTTAAGATCAATTGAGAATTGCTACGAAAGATATCTGATAGATAGAACATGATCAGACAATGATTACCAAAGCTACGATTTTTCATATACAGCTCTATGCAGACCTTCCATAATCAGGATTACCAATATTCATATACAGCTCTATGCAGACCTTCCATAATCAGGATTATTAATATATAGCACCAATTCGACAAGAGAGAACTCATCTGTCTATAAGTTCATCAGCTCATCAGTCTATACACTAATCAGGATTATTAATATTCATATACAGCTCTATGCAGACCTTCCATAATCAGGATTATTAATATATAGCACCAATTCGACAAGAGAGAACTCATCTGTCTATAAGTTCATCAGTCTATAAGTTCATCAGCTCATCAGTCTATACACTAATCAGGATTACCAATATTCATATACAGCTCTATGCAGACCTTCCATAATCAGGATTATTCATATATAGCACCAACTCGACAAGAGAGAACTCATCTGTCTATAAGTTCATCAGTCTATAAGTTCATCAGTCTATAAGTTCATCAATTCATCAACTCATCAGTCTATAAGTTCATCAATTCATCAACTCATCAACTCATCAGTCTATACACTATTAATACAATAAGAGCTTGTATCAATCTATTGATCAGCAAATATCTTACGACCTATTCTAACTCTAGTACTGCCACACTTAATAGCTGCTATATAGTCAGAGCTCATGCCCATGCTTAGAACAGGAAAATTATAGCTTCTAGCTTTATCACGCATTATATTAAAATATTCATCTGGCACCTTATCCTTAGGGGGGAGGCACATTAGACCTTTAATATTCAAACCAAGATCATGCATGCAATATTCAATGAATTCGCCCACTACAGATAATTTCACGCCACCTTTCAATGGCTCATCGCCAATATTAACTTGTATTAAGAACTCTTTATTATCTAGAGCATAATCGGCTACATATGTGGCAATCTCTTTTGCAATATAGTCACGATCCAGCGTCTCTATCACGTCGAATAATTGCAAAATACCTTTCAATTTATTTCTCTGTAATCTACCAATAAAATGTAATTTCAGATTATCTAATGTACTTCTCAGAGGCTGCCATTTTTCTCTTGCCTCTTGCAATTTATTCTCACCAAACGACCT
>CBDHFF010000001.1:0-120283 GCA_965262395.1 Rickettsiales bacterium | reverse complement strand
GTCATATCTATGATCCTAACTTTCAAAATGATTATATACGTACACCACTTGGTGGATTTATTAATCATTCAGAGAATCCTAATTGTGAATTAGTTGAAGATGACGATGATACTGATTATAGAAAACTAAAGACTATAGAGAAAATAGAAGCAGGAAAAGAATTAACTTTAGAATATAGTTTATACAATTTCACAAGCACCACCAGCACAAGCTAGCTCACCCTTAAGATCAGTGTTATCATCATTTTCAATTATACTAGATAAATTTATATTCATTAGATGAATATTCATTTCTACATATCTTTCTTCTGTTATATCTTCAAATGGAGCTTGAGTGTATGTTCCACCATCATGGGGTAATACAGATAAACCGTTGTAATATTTTCTATTATTCCACATCCATTCTCCAGCTTCATCCCATTCATCCTCTTTTAAACTAATTGTTGCAGATACATTATGAGTGTTAGATCCTGATCTATGTCCACGAATCACCCATTCTTGTGCCACTTTCTTAACTCTTTCCAAAAGTTGAAATGGTGATTCAGTTCTTAGTATAGATCCTTCAGGAGCCTTTTGTGGAATACTTATGATGGCAGTATCATGAGAACGAAATGCACAATCCTCTATTAATTCAGGATGTCTAATAGACAAGTAATTATAAATTGATTCATTCTTACCAACTCTAATTCTTCTTATATAATAATCATTATGCCAAGCGTGTATACCAGATGATGTTCCTAATGCTAATGATGTTGTCCCAGCAGGTTTAACAGTTGTACATCTAGCTGCCTTTTTAATACCAATTAATTTTGCTACTCTAGCATTCTCACGTTTAACAATTTCAGCTGCTAAATGCATATCCAAATTAAGTACTTTACCTGATCCAATACCAGTCATTGACACTCCTATTAAAGCATCTTTTTCAGTTGTCTCTTTCCATACACTTCTTAAATAGTGGAAGTTAGTATAACCAGCCTGAAGTGTTCCTATAAATGCAGCTGCTTTAACCCTATTATCTAAATCTTCTTGATCTTTAATTGTTGAAACGTTTACTTCACATAAGTTACAAAACTGAAATGGACGTAAAGCTATCTCACAACAAGGGTTAGTCCCCCAATCTTTATCATTATTAAAATATATACCAGGCTCACCAGCTCCAGATAATTCAACACGTTTCCATAAATCCATAAAAAATTTCTTTTTTATTTTATGTCTCATTAAACAAGCTGAATTATTAGCTCTACCTCTTTGAGGATTAAGTTCCCACCATGACCCAGACTTACAAGAGATCATCTCATCATCATCAGCACTAAACAAACTTATTAAAGCAGCACGTCTAATACCACCAGCAAGTACAGCATCTGCTATATAACAAATAATATCATGTACTTCTAATGTAGTTAACTTATTCCCATCTTCTTTGCAACTTAGTAATCCTTCTATCTTTAATAAACATTCCTTAAGTGGTTGAGGTCCAGGAGCTTTACCTCCTGATGTAACTAACATGGAACCTTTTGGTCTAATATCTGAAAAATCAAAAACTACTTTAGATGATCTACCATTAAGATATGATTTCATAAGAACTTTAACTGAGTCAGCCCAACCTTCTATTGAATCACCAATTAAGAATCTTTTAGTTCTATGTTTGTAAGGTTTATTAATAGGAGGTAACATATCAACATGATGTTTTTGGACAGAATAACCAACACCAGTACCACCTAATAATAAAAACATACATTCATTAAAAGAATCTAAAGAGTTAATAGGCATATAAGCACAATTATATATTCTATTAGGACTAATCTCAATTGGTTTACCACCAAATTGCATTGACCTCATAGAAGGTAAAACTTTTTTATCATAAACAAATTTATATGCGTTCTCTATTCCAACTTTCATGTTAGGATAATGTTTTAAATGCATTGCTTTATTTCTATCAACTAACTCTTCCCACGTCTCTCTTCTTTTAAGTTCTGGAATATATTTTGCGTACTTCATATGGATAGTAATATCACTTAGAATTTTGTTATTTAAATTCATAATTGTTTAATTTAATTGATTATAAAAAAGGATAGTATTAAGATACAGAATTATCTTCTGATATTAAAATTTTAGTGTAGGAAAATGTTATAAAGATTAGTCCAATAGCAAATCTCCAAGTAGGATGCCATTCTTCAGTACCTTCTTCCTTAGTTTCATATTGAGATGTAGATATTCCAAATAAGATTGTGTTAGGTAAAAACTCAACAAATAATTGATGTCTTTTCATATGATTTTATTTTTTATTTATTATTTTTTTTTGTATATTATACATGTATATGTTGCAAACATAACAAATATTTATATATATATAACATGGATATTGAGATTATTAGTACTATTGTCATTACTGCACTTACCGTTTTAGGTAGTACTGAGGCTTTTAAATTCTATAAGTCCAAAATAACTTTAAAAAGTAAGAGTATGGATTTAAGAGAAGAACACAAAAGAGATTTAAAAGGTAGAGTAAATAGATTAGAAGTGTTATTAACAGAGTCATCAAGTGAGAAAGATGATCTAAGAGGTAGAATACTAAAATTAACTGAAGAGGTTGCAACTCTACGTGAGAGGGTTAAATCTCTTGAATTTGAAAATGAACGTTTAAAAACAACTAAAATATAAAGTCATGGCAAAAAAAGAATCTAAATCAAAACAACACACAAGAGACTTAGTGGCTGGGATGAGATCAAGTAATTCACAATCTAGAACACCTATATCTTCATTATATCCTAAGAAAGTACAGGTAAAATCTTCTACCACTTCACAGGCACATAGAACTAAAGGTACAAAACAAGCAAATGTAAAAAATCCTAATACTATGCCACAGAAGTTTTTATTATCAGTAACAAATCCTGGTAATAGACCTAATGCTCCAACACAACCAAAGGCACCAGAAGCAGTAGATAGACCAGGAAGATTACCAGAACTTAATACTGATAATTATAGAGGTTGGGATCCAGAAAGACGTGATTTTTCTAGAGATGAGTACGGAGAACGAAGTAGAAATCTACGTGGAGAACAAGAAAGAGACCTAGAAACTGCAACAAATAGATATAATACTTATGAAAGAGCTCAAGCGTCACACGTTGAACAGACGGCTGCTTGGAATAGAGCAATGGCAACTTATAGAAACACCACTCTTCCTAATTGGGAGGGACAGAGTGCTCAATATACAAGTAGAACTGCTAAGAATGTTAAGACGACTAGTAAATATAATAAAGATATAAAGAACTTTTTATCTTCACTAGGAGGAAAAAATAAAGGTGAGGTATCACATAAGGTAGCATCAAGAATGAGAGGATCAAGAAATACTAATACTAGATCAGGCGGAGCTAGATCTTAAAATAAAGACTATGGATGATCAGAAAAAACAAATGATGATGAAAATGATGGCTGCTAAAAAACAGCAACAACAGTCACAAACTCACCCTTTAGCTCAATTAGTTAATGGAGTTGCTAATAATTCTGCAAATAGAACTGCAGAGATGATGGCTCAACAACAAGCTATTCAACAACAACAATTTCAACAAATAATGCAACAACTGGAAGTAAAGAATCAGATGCTTGAACAACAAAATGGTTTACTAAATACTAAGATTCAGAAAGATGAATTGATTAATAGTGCTAGAACAACAGCTAGTGCTAATCAAAGACCAGTGTCATCACCTAAGAAAAATGGAGGAGCTACCTCTAAGAGAAAGAAGACTTTTGTTTTAGGATCAAATGGATCAGTTGCTGCTACTAGCGGTGGAGGTGGTCAAATGAAAAGAGGTGGACAATGTGGTTTACCTGGAGGTAGAAGTGACATGAAAAAGAAAAGAAGATAATGGCTGAGGAGTTAAATGAAGAAAGTGGATTTAAGGTAAGTATTAAAACACTTATAGGAATAGGAGCTGCAATGGCTACAGTTATTAGTATGTGGTTTATGTTACAATCTGATATAGAAGAAGCTAAAAAATTACCAGAACCTATTCCGGATGATGTATCTAGGATGGAGTTTGATATGAAAGATAAGAATATAAGGCTTACAATTCAGAATACAGCAGATGATGTTGAGGAGTTGAAAGAAGATCTGGATAGAATAGAAAAAAAGATAGATGAACTAAGATAATAATAAATTTAAAAATTAGAAAATATGAGTGCAACAGTAAACACAACTCTGACAATAACGTCAAGTAATTTAACATCAGATGTAATATCATTAACTATACCAACTACATTGCTTTCTGCAGTTCAGGGAGGAATGACAAGAGTAAAATTAGCAACAGCTGCAATTGCAGGGGCAACTGTTCTTGCAACAGCTGAACAATTTGCAGCAGGATCAAAATTATGGGTTTATAACCCTTCTACAGTAACAGATGGTACAGAGAGAATTCATATTAGTTTAGATGAAGCAACTTCTTTTTGTACTCTAAAAGGTGGTGACTGGGCTGTAATTCCTTGGACAGGTACTGCTAATGCAGGAGATTTAGATATTGAAGCTTATGGTCAAACAGCAGCAGGTCAAGTATTAGAGTATGGAGTATTTGGAGTATAAAAATAATAATTAACAATTTAAAATAAAAGAAAATGGCACAAGTAAATATGACATCCACTATTTCAGCATCTGGACTAATTAGTGATACAATCTCTTCTACAGTACAAAAAGTAGCTACAGTTACTACAGGTGGAATTTCCAGAACTACAGTTGTTCCTACAGCAATAGGATCAGCAGCAGTATTTTTAACAGCAGCAGATTGGACACCAACAGCAACAGCATCTGCATATGTATATTTAAAAAATGCATCTGCTGGTTGGGTAAGATTCCTAACAACTACAACAGGAGCTAATGATGAAATATATCTTGCAGCAGGAGACTGGGCATTATTTCCATGGACTGCAGCAGTAAATATTGAGGCATATGCTCAAAACGCTAATGCATTAGTAGAACACGGAGTATTTTTCTAGAAATGAAAGATCCTACTTGGAAAATATTTGCAGGATATTTGTTAATACTATTCTTATTAATATGTAGTGCAGATGTCTCAGGGCAAATTGTAGTATCACATTTCAATGCAGAATGGAATAATCCTAATAAAGTAAAATATATTGGAGACCTAACAGACTGTGACATAGTATATGTTGATATAGCAACCTCTCCAAAATTACAAAAGAAACATGAAATAGTAGTTGTACCTACAGTTGTTATATTTAAGGATGGAAAAGAAAGAAAGAGATTCCAAGCTGATATATCATTTAGTATGAAGGCTACAAAAGAAGATATGCAGGAAGTAATTGATGAACTACTAATGGAAGATTTCTAATGAAAAAATTATTATTAATATTATTAACTATATGGTTTACTTTATGTTTACCTTTAATATTATTTGGTCAAAAGGAAGCTATTGTCCATATAAATACAGATGCTTATCCTTCTGAAACTAGATGGGTACTGCATGTTGATAGTTTAAATGGGCCTATTATAGGTGATGTTAACTATGGTCATTATACTGCTCTTAATACATCCTATACAGATACATTATATATAGCTGATACTATAACTAATATTACTTTTGTTATATATGACTCTTATGGAGATGGTATGAGTCCTCCAGGTAGTTATTTTGTTTCCATATGTGGTGATACTATAGTTGATTATCCTAATCCTTCTTTTACAACGGGACTATACTCTAATAGGACTGTTCCAGCTTGTATGCCCACAGGGCCTCCAACAGGACCGTGTGTACCAGCAGTACTTAATATAAATTTAGATAATTTTCAAAGTGAAACTACCTGGGAGATACATGACTCTACAGGTAGTTTAATATATGCAGGTGGCCCTTACTCAACTGCACCAGATTATCAACCACAATTTGAAAATGTTTGTTTACCTGTAGGAGAAATCACTCTAACTATGTATGATTCATATGGTGATGGATTAGCTGGTAGCTTGTGGGGAGGGAGTGATGGATCTTATTATCTTATTCAATGTGGAGACACCTTGGTTTATGGAGATGTTCCAAACTTTGGCACCGATACTTCACATATATTTCTATCTGATACATGTACACCTCCACCACCAGTGCCAGGTTGTATAGATCCTAATTATGTAGAATATAATCCTTTAGCTACACAAAATGATAGTAGTTGCCTTACTTTAAAAATATATGGTTGTATTGACTCAACTATGTTTAACTATGATCCTGTAGCTAATACTATGGATTATATAGATAGTTGTACATATACATTAACTTTATTTGATCTAGCTGGTAATGGATGGGTGGGCAGTAGATTAGATATATTACAAGGTGATACTACATCTTATATTTTAGGATCTGGATTTAGTGAAACTTTCTATTTAACATTAAATGCTCCTGAGATAGTACAAGCTAAGTTCTTTGTTAATGCACAAGCTAGTGGAACAGCAATAGAGTGTGGATTTAGTTTAATTAGTTCTTCCGGTGACACCACTTTATATGTAGCTGGTGGTTTTGCTGATCCAATAATGCCTTTTCATACATACATAGGTATCACTTATTGTGGTAATGAGTGTGATTCAGTAGTAACAGGATGCATGGATTCTATAGCATATAATTATAATGTCTCTGCAAATGTAGCGGCCACGTGTTATTATAATCCAGGTTGTATGTCTCCTGCATATTTAACATATTATACCCAAGGGTATATAGCAGATATAGATGATGGTAGTTGTGATACATTAGCTTTATTTGGGTGTATGGATTCAATAATGTTTAATTATGACTCAACAGCTAATGTAGATAATGGAGGATGTATTCCTATAGTATCAGGTTGTATGCAACCTTTAGCTTTTAATTATAATTCATTAGCAAATACTCCAGATACTTGTATAGCATTCTTATATGGCTGTACAGATGCTAGTATGTTTAATTATGACCCACTTGCAAATTGTGATGATGGATCCTGTATACCATATGTGTTTGGATGTACAGATTCACTAATGTTTAACTTTAATCCTTTAGCAAATGCAGACAATAACTCTTGTATCCCTTTTATCTATGGCTGTACTGATCCTAGTATGCTCAATTATAATCCACAAGCCAATACAGAAGATTTTAGTTGTATTGCTTATATCTATGGTTGTACTGATAGCACTGCTCTTAACTATGATTCAACAGCTAATACTGATAATGGTACGTGTATGGATGTGGTTCAAGGATGTATGGACCAATCTGCATACAACTATGCCATTACGGCTAATGTTAATGACTCTGCTTCTTGCTTATATAATGCTAATTGTATCACTGGTCCGGGTAATCCTTATTGGCTTAATGACCCCTGCTATGCTTGGGTAATAGATGTAGATGATTATTGCTGTGATAATGAATGGGATGAAATATGTCAATTAACTTATGATTATTGTGAAGGAACCTGGGTTGGACCCGTATTACCTAGAGTAACAAAACAAAAAAAGTTATTATTAATTACTGATTTATTAGGTAGACCTACAAAGGAGACTACTAATCAATTATTATTCTATATTTATGACGATGGGACAGTAGATAAAAAATTAATAAAATGAACAAACAAAAAGATATATCAATATTAGTTTATATATTCTTAATAGTAATAGTTTTTATATTAGGAACAACTGCTTCATTTGGTCAGATAGATTTAAAGAAACCATTTAAATTTGCAACATTCTATGGAGCAGTAAACGGTGGAACATCTGTATCAAATGTAGATGTATATTCAGTTACGAATGGATTAACTACAACTACAGTAGAAACTCCTTTTGATTATTCTATTTCATTAGGTATTAGAAAAATTGCTAGATTTGGATATGAGAATAGAGCTAATACATTTTACGATGGAACAGAAACTTCTTTCTCTGATGCTGCTACAATTGGTAAAGTAAAAGGATTTGAATATTTATTTGAGATAGACTACGCTAGACAACAAGGGGATGACTATGTAGATCAGAATCATTTCTTACGATATGTAGCAAATAACTATATTGTTAAGATGGAATATCTAGAAGATGGATTTGCTGATATAGAATATTACGAATCATCACAGAGATATAGACAGAAACTTGGAAACAAACTATCCTTTAATATAGGAGCAGTGCAAAGAGTGTCAGAACCTTATGGATACGATCCACTAGAAGACTGGGTGTTATCAAATGGGAATCTACACTACACATACCTTGCTTTAGAGGAAGGATACAATGTAGATGTATTCAATCAGGTGTACACAAATCCAAATGGAGATGTGGTTGCTACTAACACAGAAGTGTGGGAAGCTGTTATAATCCCAGAGGTTCTGGCGGATTACACTGAAAAAAAGAAAAGTGAGTTACCTGTTCAATGGGATCACGGTCTTGTATTAGGTTTTGATTTCTATCATTACACTAAAAATTTCTGGTTTCACAGTTGGGGTAATCTGATACCTTATCATTATAATGACGGTAATCAGTATTCTTATCATAACTTTAAGGAAGGGAATCAATGGAATGATTATTCTGGTGGTCTCATTTTTGGATATAAACTTAATAAACACTTAGGCTGTTTTGTTGAAGGTAAGTATAATAAGTACTGGAACCGGGAATGGCATGATTTTAAAATAGGTGTTAATTATGTTATATTTTAATAGAAAATTTTGTATATTATATATGTATAACCATAAATAAAAAAACTATGAATTGGATTAACAGTTGGGCCAAAGGTAATAAAAAAGAAAAGTATGAAATGTCTATTAGATTAGGCAGACTTACATTATTAGAATTAAAAGTATGTTTATTCTGTGATGAGTCTTGTACTTGTAAAAGATTAAGAGTAATTGTTTTAAATTTTGGATTTGAGATATAATGGCTTCACAAAGTTTAGATATAACAACAACACAAACTACAGCAGGAACTGTTAGTGGGTTATTTACATTAAATAATACTAATGTACAGACGGTTACTTTTGATAACACTAATGTAAGTAGTGCTACTATTGCTTTAACAACATCAGATGTAGAGTATATTGCAGCTTCTGTTGCTAAAGCTACATATGTGACTATTAAGAATTTAGATCCTACTAACTATGTAATTGTAAGTACAGCAGCACCTGTTGTGTTTGGAAGAGTGTTACCTGGAGAGACAAGTACATTTTGTCTTGCTCCTAGTGTTGGTATGGATTTAAAAATGGCTGTTGCTGGAGGAGACATAGAGTATGCATTTTTCAGAGGAGTATAAAAAATAATAATAATATGAATGTAAAAGATTTAGAAGGACTTAAGAATGTAGTGGTTTCAGACAATAGAGCTGAAATGACATTTTGTGCAAATTGTAAAACTTGCCCAGCAATTGATATCTCAGTTGACTCAGATAAAGTAGTGGTTGGTGGAGATGATGAAGGGTATACAGAGTTTACTAAAGAACAATTTGCTTTATTTATGGATGTAGTTAAATCCGGAACATTTGATAAATACTTATAATTATGGGAGACGGACTATCATCATCAGGAGGAGGAGAAGGAGGACCAGGTAGTGGACCAGGAAGAGGTAGTAATGGTACTCACTCTGGTGGTAGTGGCAGTGGTAACCCTACTTCTAGTTATGGTAAACGTACTAAATCAGGAGCTGGTAAGAAAAAAAAGAAAAGGAATTGTAGAAAGCTAAAAGGAATAGAGAGAGTGAGATGTATTCTAGCTGGCAAAGGTAAGGGTAAAGGTAAGGGTAAAGGTGCTGTAGGACCAAATGTATTATAAGAATGGCAAAAAACTGGATACCTAAAGACTTAAAGAAAGGGCGTTGTACTCCAGCTCCTAATCCAGATTGTCCAGTAGGATCTCCTCAGTATAATCTTGCTATGACTTTTAAAAAGCACGCAGGAGAGAGACCTTGGAAAAAGAAAAGAGGTGGTCAGGTTGGATCATCTTGTGATTGTGGAGCAATGGGACCAAATAAAATATTATAATTATGAGTATATTAGGAACAATATTTAGCAGTGGAGCTACAGAACTTGTTAAAGGGGTGGGTGGAGTTATAGATAACTTACATACATCTAAAGAAGAAAAACTTGAAGCTGAACAAAAAATACAAGAACTTATAGCAAGCTATGAAGTTCAAATGGAAAAAGAAATCTCATCAAGATGGGAAGCAGATATGAAATCTGATTCTTGGTTGAGTAAAAATGTTAGACCACTAGTATTAATATTTTTAGTAATATCAACGGTATTATTAATATTTATTGATGCGGGTGTTATTAACTTTGTAGTAGAAGCTAAGTGGACTGACTTACTACAATTAGTATTAATAACAGTGATAGGTGCCTACTTTGGTGGTAGATCCCTTGAAAAGACAAAAAAGAAATAATGGGAAAATGTGCGTGTGGTAAAACAAAAGCTGAGGATGGTTCATGTGACGGTTCTCATAAAGAAACTTGTAAAAATTAAAAATTAGAAACTATGCCAAATAATATGAGAAAAAAATACTATGGTGGTGGTATGACACCCCCTAAAAAGAAACCGTATAAACATGGGGGACATACTGTACCAGGAATGTTCCAAGGAAATAGTCACACATTACCTAAAGCACAAAGTGGAAATTTTGGACCAGGAAATATGCCAGATATGCCATCACCAGCACCTGATCCTTTTGGAGGACCTAAAAAAAGAAATTGGTTTGGAAGACAAGGAACTAGGATTGCTAATATATTTAGAAATGATGCAAATGATAGATCTATAGATTATCAAGGTTATAAGAATCCAAGAAGACCAGGTCAATTCAAAGGTTTTAAGAGAGGTGGAAGTATTGGACCTAACGGAACATTATAGATAAAATTAAAATTATGGCAACAAAAAAAACAGATCAGATAAGTCAAAATACTCAGTTACATACATCTTTGAGCATATCTAAACCTTCAGGAACGAATCCTGTACAAATAGGATGGCAAGCGTCTTATGCAACAGAAGATCCTTCTAGCTCAGGTAGTATAACAACTGATCCAACCACTGATGAGGTAATAGTTGCATCAACTGTAAATAAGGATACTATTGTAGCTATTTTTAATACAGGATTTGGGTCCATGGGAAATGCTATTATAACTAATGATACAGCTATTGATCCTTTAACACTTTTACCTTTTCCAGAAACTAATATAGCAGTACTTAAACCAAAAGATTTTTTATTTATGCCTCTTAAGGCTTTAACTGGTATGAAAGTTAAATTTGATACCGCTCCAACCCATATAGAATGGGATTGTTGGACTAGGGGTTAAAACTTTTAGCCTATGCCTAATCAAATTTCAAGTCAATTACCAGGTGGGCCAGTACACTCTCCAAAACAGGCCAACTTTATTGCTTATTATAAAGAATCATCTACTAAGGAACAATGGTATGCAGGTGCTCCAATAGGATTTGGTTATCATAATGCAACTACTTTAAAAGTATTTTATAGAGGAGCACAAGATGTTAGTGCTGTAGATGAGATAAGAATTACATTAGCTGCTGGTACAAGTCATACAGATGCTGCAGAATGGCTTATATTTGCTGAGGGGTTTGGACAACTACATCCTACATCTGAACCAGTTAAAAGAATTGTTATAAATGGTGGACAATCAATGAGACCAGAATTTATATCATGTACCATAACATATGGTGCATGTTGTTCTGGAGGAGGTGGTTCAGGTACAATGTCTAATTGGATACTAAGTGATGGATCTACTACACAACAAATTGATAATGCAGAAACTGTAACGTTTGCAGATGGTACATTTATAAATAATGTTGTCTCAGCAACAAATACTGTTACAACAGATTTATCTGCAACAGGTACTCCTAATACTATGACTTTTTTAAGAGGGGATAATACATGGTCTAGTCCTCCTAATACTACATACGCTGCTATGACTAATAGTGTATTAGGATTAGGAAAATTAAGATATACTAGAGCTTCAACTCCAGCTGCTAATGCTCAAACAGAAACAGCTAGTAGAACATATGGTATAACAGATAATGCATCTAATCAATTAGTTGTTAATATACCTTGGACTGATACGGGAGGAGATGCTTTTACAACTATGGTTCCAATTAGTGGTACTAGCCCTGTTGCTTCTGGTGCTGATACATTAAATTTTACATCTTTACAAACTGCTGGTTCTACTGGAATTGCAGGTGGTACTGGTGGTGTTGCCATTGCAGGTGATTCAGGTACAGATACTTTAAATATTTCAGCACGTAGATTTGAAAGTTTTGTTGTAACAATGACTGATGAAGTAAGACCTATAACAACTGGTGTTAAATATGAATTTAGAATACCTTATAATTTTACACTATCATGGTATGGTGGAGATAAACCAGATGGTGAGGGAGAGAACTGTGATGCTCCTTTTAAAATTATGGTAAATACACCTCCAGGTGGTGGTGAGTCAGTTGGATTAACAGTTAATGTAGAAATAAGCTCAAATAATAGAGTTAGTTGGGCTTCATTATTTGATGTAAAACCTACTATTGATGGTGGTGAATGGTCAAGTGTTACAGCAGCAGCACGACCACAACTTGCTAGTGGTGACGTAATTGCCTATAGTATTAATTGTGATGATGTTCTTAGATTTACAGTAGACACTGTTGTAGGATCTCCAGTAGGACTAAAGTGTGTTATGTTAGGTTATCAAGCAGTTATTGTATAATGGCAAAAGGAAATCATATACTAAATCCATTATTTGGATATAGTGGAAATCGTTATACAGTGGCTTTTGATGGTGTGAATGATTATTTTGACCTTGGATCTACACCAGGTTTATGTTTTAGTGATACCCATATTACTAGCACTGGTTTTACAGTTACAGCATGGATATATCTTCCTGGTTCAGGATCAGAGACTGCATCTATGCCTATACTAAATATTGGAAGAGAAAATACAAATGATTATTATGGAATACAATGTGGTTTAAGTTCTGGGAAACCGCGAATACATGTAATGGGTTTAAATGGTTCTACAGCGGGTGCTGGATCTAATAATAGAAGAACTCTTACTGCTACAGCTGCACTTCCAAGAAAAAGATGGAATCATGTTGCATGGTCATGTCTAGGTATGTCAGCAGCTGCTGCTGGTTCTACTTGGCACATATTAGTAAATGGTTCAGTTCAAACTTGTACTGTTTCTGGAATTAATGCTTCTTTAGTTGCCACTTATAGTGGTGATTCTTATATAGGAAATAGTGGAAATTTGCCTGCTGATATACAGTATATTAATACGTGTAACTTGGGAGATATAACTGTTCATGCTAAACAATTAAGTGTAACTGAGATTCAAAATGTATATGCCACTAATAATGATGGAATAGATTGGATGACACCTGTAGGAGCTTATAGTGCTGCAGATGCACTTTCACTTAAAGCTTGGTGGCAAATGGGTACTCCTACTGGTCCACCAACTTACCCTATAATTTATGATGATGCAACCGCAAGTGCATATGATGATTATCCAGCAACTATGATAAATATGACATCAACCGATATAGTAACCTCACCCTTATGGGGATAACTTTAAATATTCCAACATGAAATATTCTATAATAGATAAATCTGATGTAGACAATATGATTTGGGAAGATTTAGTAACCACCTCTAAAGACACCATTAGATGGAATACTAATGAAACAAAAGCTATTGTTAAATTTGAAGGAACCACTCCTAATTTTTTATCTGGTAAAACGGAGTATACTTTAAAACAAATTATATCCATTATTAATGATGTTAATAATAATTGGATTTATGTAAATCCTGATGATGAAGAAGGACATGTATAAAAAAGGTCAGTAGGAAATGGAAGTAAACCTACTGACCCTCTTTAGATAAATATAAAATGTTGGTTTTATATTTATTTTTTAAAATTAGATTCTAATCTTTCTTTTAGTAATCCTTCAATTATTATCAAATAATTAATAGCATCACCAAATTTTTCATTAATTAGATTCTCATTTGGTTCCTTATTAGGGAGTTTCTCTAATATACTTCTAATAGATTCAAGATGCTTACATAAGTAACTATATGCCACTTGTTCTGATTCATTATGAAAAGAAAAATCTTTACCTTTTTTGAATGATATAAATACATCCTGATCATTTGCATATTCATTACGTTTACGTAAGAATGTACTCTCAGTTCTATTAAAGACTCCCTGAAGGAAACATTTAAATTTATTTAGATGCATCTATATTATCTGCATTTACAATTGTAGATGCATTATTTCTAATAATATCATCTTCATTAGTCTCAATATTAGTAAGTACTATTTCTTGATCTAACTTTACATTTGAAAGATTAGGCTCTTCCTGTTCCATTGGTTTTAAATTCTCATTCATTTTTTAAGATTTAAAGGGTTAATAATTATTTTTTATTCTTTTTATCAAAATCTTTCATGTTTTTCATAAATTTCTTTTGACTTTCTATTCTTTGACCTTCTTTTATAGCATATATACCTAAAAAGCATGTACATACTATAACTGTGAATACTATTAATGTTGCGTTCATAATTCTATTATATCAAATTCAAAATTTAATGTGTGCCTTTTTCCTGCACACGGTTGTGCACCATGCCATAAACGAGATGGCATAATTATAACTTGTCCTTCTTTTCCTGCTACTTCTCCATATCCTATATAGTTGGTAATATTATCTTCATACATATAAAAAAAATTACCACGAAGATGAAAAGTTGGTTTGGGTGCTTCTAAATAAATTACAACACCTATATGATTATCACTTTGTACTGTTCCTTTATTATGATTATGTATGCTGTGCCAACTATTTTTTTTACCTACAACTGTCCATGCTGAAATTAAATCTAATTCAATTTCACCAACTTCAAATCTTTTTTTATATTCAGGTATTACCCATTTTTTAACTTCTTCTACTATTTTTTCATCAATAATAGAGTCATCCCTTGAGTTATCACCTAATCTATATAAAGAAGCACTATCACTTAAATGAAATTGTTTAGATAGTTTACCTCTTGTACTTAATCTTTTTAAATTGCTTGGTATTATATCTTTTATTATTTTATTTATACTCTTTCTTATTGTTTTTACATCTTTATTATTAATTAATATTAACCAATCATCATTTACATCATTATTTATACTCATAATTTTATTTTGTTAAACATATTAAGGGGAGGTGACGTTGTCTTAGTAGGATCTCTTCCATACCTCTCCTCTCTATGTATCTGACATGACTCAGATTTTAAATTCATCAAACATTTCATCTTGTGCTTCCATATCAGCATCAAAGTTTGATCCATTTTCTATTATATCAATTATATTTAACTGACGTGGATCAATTTCATCATCTACTATTATAGTTGAATCAGAGTTATTTAATTGAGATTGACTTAATAATTCAGCAGTCATAAACTCATGAAACTTTTGTTGATCACTCATCCATGACCTAGGATGTGATTTTTTAAGTGCATGAGTTACATGATTATAAAATGTCCATGCATTCTCAATATCAGCATCATATTCATAAGTTGGTTTATTCATTTCATTCTTAATACAAGACATTTGTGTTGCATCAATTAATTCTTCATCCATAAATAGTCTACCTGCTAATTCTGATTGCTCTTTTTTACTTAAACAAACTTTCTTTAACTCATCTTTATCTAATATTAGTTTAGTAAAGTATTTATCTGCATGTTTTATCTGTGACATAATGTGGTTAAATGCTTCTGAATCAGCATTACCTGTATGTTTTCTAGCATATGAAGCTAAGTCTCCAGACACCATACCATTATTACAAACTAATACATAAGCACCTATCCCGCATTGGAACCGTGTGCTTTTATCATATGAATTTGACCAAGCAAACATCATGCCTAATTCAGGATCTTTATCTGATTCAATATGATATGTACCTTGTGCAATATTTAAATTAGATGTTGCTGTATATACTTCATTCAATATATTAAAGCCATGTGTCTTTAACAGGCTTCTACTTGCGTCAATAAGAAATTTATGACGTATCACTGTGTATGTATTCCCATGATTTGGAAACGGAGCTTGTGATAACTTTTCTGGTGTCACTCCTTTTGGTTTTATATATCCCATTTTGTTAGTTTTAAAAGTTCAAAATTAGTTAATTATATTTAAAATAACAATAATTGATTGGATTTTATTCCAATAATATTGTTAATTTCTTTTTCAATTGCATCTAAATAGTATTTTTCATTGATATTATATTCTTCCCAAGGTTTAGTACTTTGATCATTATAAATAGTTTGTAACCACTTACCTGCTTCTAGTTGGATCTCTCTGCCATCTGGATTTCTTTTTATAATTTTCTTTCCTTGATTTGATATATAATATCTATTGATTTTCTGTAATTCATCTTCTTGTGCTTGTCCATCTTCAACATAAATAGCTATCTGTTTCCACACTCCTTTAGATTTACCACCTATACAATAGTCTAATATATTTTTATTATGTTTTAATGTATATTCAGGTAACGTACCATCTACAAAATATGCATATATAGCTTTTGGTATAATAAGTTTAGACTTATTTTTATGAAGGGCTAAGTTTTCAAATTCAAAACGTCCCTTACATTTAGCTTTACCATTATTATCAATTGCTATATAATTATTTACATCTGCTAATATTAATTTTTTATATTGGTCATGTTCAAGAACAAGGTTAGTTATCTCTTCCCATTTCTTGCATATTTCCATATATAAATCAATTTTAGATTTAGGTATGATTGTCTCAACACCATCTGTGTTTTGTAACAATGGTATTGCTTCTGGAATTGCTTCCATAATCATTTCATACAACATCATTAGTGTAAGCTGCCCATTCACGGTAATAAACATAGTAAATTGTGGATCATACAAGAAAGAGTTTTTGTCATTACTAAGTCCATATGTACTATTAAGTATAATTTTATATACATAATTCATAGGATCACTCTTAGGAATTTTCTTTCTTTCTGTAAAAAACCATTCATATAAATCACAGAATGCTTTCTTATCTAGATGTGCTGGTGAAATTTTATTCATGATTGCTAAGTTAGGGTAAAAACTAGCGACATCTGAAGACATTATAATGTTCTCATTATCAGACTCATACACTCCAGGTTGCATTGCTCCATGAGCACCGCCCAATCCAAAGTGTGTTTTTATTCCCTTATAGTTCACATTATATTTAAATCCACCTTTTGTTTGATTAGGATTAATCTCCACAGTTTTAAATTTCTCAAGTAAATTGTTAAATTCAGGTGTCTCAAACTTAATATAATCAAGTATAAGATCTTTAATTTTAATTACACTTCTAAATGTTCTTAATTTTTTAAGTTCCCATTTAGGAATGCTTAGTTCCTTACTTAAGTAATAAGCAAATAATTCTTTACTTATACGTGGTTCAGATGCACTATATAGATTAATATTGTATTGATCTGTAAGATTTTTCCTTAGAGTTATTAATGGTTTAGATCTTTCAAATATTTCTTTTGTTGACTCAACATCATTAATACAATATTTAATTATTAAATCTAATTGTTCTTGTGTATCTATACTAGTCTCATGATGAATAGGCATATCTATTATATTATCCCAATCCATACTGTATTGTATCCATTTTAAACTAGACATTTTAGCAACGTTATCCCAGTGATTTAATTTAAATACATCAATTTGTTTAATTGTTAGATCCCATTCAGGAAAATCTTGGAATTCTCTATTGTTTGATTTAGTTATAGCTCTTTGTGCATAACCATAAATTTCTTCAGCAATAGATTCACCATCCATTTTTTCATGTCTACCATACTGATGGTCTTTTATTATATTTTGAGTAATCTGTGCATCAAATGCTAATCCATTATAGGATATATGCCACTCATTATTGTCTATGTTTTGTTCTAAGAATTCTATTAACTTTTCATAATCATTTTGTAGTTTACAAATAGAAAAGATTTTAGTCTCTTCAGATTTGTAATGTGTAAATACTGCTACAAAACAATTTTTTAAGGTTTCATAATCCATTACCCAGTGATTCATATCTATTGTTTTAGTTAAAAAATATATCTTATCTTATTCCAAGGAATTATACTATTGTGCAGCTCTTTAAATTGATATATATATTCTTTTTTAAGTTTATATTTATACCGTAAGTTTTCCCCACCATATTGTGATATTTTAGTTTCTTGTATTTCAGGTGTCCATAAAGTTTGTTCTGTCTCAGGGTGATTTTCTAAATTAACAACATGTTTATTTAAGTTGTGTGTAAGAAATATACATTCAGATAAAACTTGATCTTTATAGTCTACATAACGGTTTACCATATTAAACAACTTTTTATAGTCATCTAGCCAACCATCATATACTATAATAGGACTGTAATTAATATGAACATCATACCCTGCATCTATAAAAGAATTGATAGCGTGTATCCTATCAATAATCTTAGATGTATGAGGCTCATGTATGTTTGCCATCTTTTGTGGCATTAAACTAAATCTAATCCTTATCTTACCTTCAGGGTTAAGTGAAAGAAGTTTATAATTAACATACTTAGTTGCAAAAGACCCCATAGCAATAGGGTGATCTTTAAAGAATTCAAAAGTTCTTTTCCAATCATGATGTTTAGCATGCAATGCAAAATCTTCATTACAACTAATATCATATGTTGTAAACTCTGAGTGAGTTTGATTAGGTTTGTCTATAGGAGTAAAATATGCGTGATTGTTTATAGCTGTTAATATGTCACCGGTATTTTTAGCTACACTTAAGCCTATAGGCTTGTGCCGTTTCATATAACAATAACTACAGTTATACAAACATCCATGACCAAAACTAGGAGAAATAAAATCAGTACTTCTACCAGATGGCCTTATAATAAAGGTTTTTCTGTTTACTTTTGTTATCATATTTAAAATTAGAGATAAAAAAAGAGAGCCATAAGCTCCCTTTTAATTTTGAAGTTGATATTATATTATACTATTACTATATTTGGTTCTTTTGTGTCAACACCAACTAATTCACTATCAGATAAGAAAAACTCATCTATACTAAATGCATCTGGATTAACAGCAAACATGTTAATTACTTCTCTTATTTCTTCTTCAGTAACTACATAATGTTCTGAACAAGTATCCACTAGTCTTCTTTCTTCTCTAATATCTTTTCCATTTGTTCTTGGTTTACCTTTAACAGGTAATTGATCACCATTATCATCCAATCTTGGAAGCATGTGATAACTTTGTTTTATAAATTTACTGATAACTACCATTATCTTTTCACTTGGTGAAAATAAACACTCTACATAAGGACAGTCATCCGTAATAGGTATTAATTTAAAACTTTTTACAGAGCCAAATGCACTTTTAATTAACATCATACTTTTTGGGTTTTCCTCTACATACTTTTTTGTTTTCTTTGCCATATCAATTGATTTTTATTAGTTTACAAATATAATAAATTATTTAAGTTCTTTAACAATACTTAGATCTTTTTTAAAATCCTCTTTTTCTAAATCTGGTAAACTGCATAATTCACCTACTTCCCTTAACTCTTCTTCTCTAACATTTAACATCTCTGCATAATCTTCAAAATAAAGTTCAGGATATAAATAACTTTCTATAAATTGAGCTATCTTTCCAGTTTCTCCAAAAAAGTTCATTATAATTTCTTTAGTTTTTTTTGTAAATTTTGAATAATTACCTTTTTTAAATTTATTTAGATCTCTTTTAAAGGGTTTTAAATTGAATATATATAAATGATTATTTTTATCAATACAATGTTTCTCTTCAAATAAAATATTAGTTATTAAAAATAATTCTGAGAATGTTTCAAATTGTTTATTCCATTTATCTTCAATAGTATAAAGACATAATAATTTATCCCCATCCATTGGATATATATCATTCCATGATACATATGTCTGGACAGGGACAAATCTTACACCCTTCTTTATTCCTAATATAGGATAAAGAAACACTTTACTTTTTTGAAAATATTCTTTATATATTCTTTTCACATTATAATATTACATTACCTTTAGCAAAATCATATGGTAAATTATAATCTCTTTCACGGTAGTGGTATTCTGCACGACTTATTATATCCAGAAATCCTTTTGTCCAATTATTAAATGTTTCATCTTGAACATCAAAAACATAAACGTGATCATAATTATCAATGACTGCAAACTTAAAGCTTTTTTTATAATTAGTTATATCTTTATTAGAATTTTTTATCACCAACAAATTGTAAATAACTGCTTGCATCCAATATCTATAGAAATCTACAGTCTCTGCAAATTTTTCAATACCTTTTGCAGTGGTTTTTAAATCTATTATTACAATTTCTTTTTTTTCATGATCTATTATGTATCTATCCACATAACCTTTTAATCCAAAATCATAATCTTTTAGTTCACATTCAAGATACTTTTCATTATGTACTTCTATACTATCCAATTCAAAATCAGTTTCTTCTTGATTCATCAAATCCATAACACTTTTATTAGCTTTTAGTAACTCTACTCTCTCAATTGCTTTAGCTAACATATCATTATCTATAACATCTTTATCTTCTTCAAGTAAGAATTGAAAATACTGAGCATTTTCAGAAGTTTGTATTTTATCTAATCTTTTTGAGTCATCTTTAAAAGATTGGTATAAATTATGATATTCTAATGCTTTTAAGATTTCATCATCTAATTCAGACATGTTAGGATTACCATGTTTTTTAAGTTCATTTAAGATCTTACGAACACTATCAGATGGTATTTTACCAGGTGTAATTGAAAATTCATCATGAAGTTTTTCTGGTTGTAATAACATTAAGTGAAGTAATTTACCTTCAATTAAGTGTTTATCTGTTTTAGGTTCCCTTTCTTTAAGAATATAATCTTTATAAAAAAGTTTTGGTGAGAATAATAATCTGTTTAGTGATGAGTAACTAAACTTGAATTCTCTTGAATAAAACTCATCTTCTTTAATTTTGTTTATCATTTTTTTAATTTTTAAAGTGTAAGAAGAGAACGCGTGTCTCCACAAGATATTATAACCTTACACGCGCCCTCTCCACACACAATTTTAGAATGGTAAATCATCAAATGTTTCAACTAATTCACTTATATTTTGTTCATCATTAGTAATCTGATTCTTGTATTCATCTTTTAATTGTAATGATTCAACAGTAGTAACAAATACTGCATCTTTAGTGAATGCACCACAATTATTTTGAAGTACATTTACAAACATTTTATTTGCAATATATCTAGATGACCACATACTTAAACATTTATCTTCACATAGTTTCTTTATTAAACTATCATAAGCATTGCCCCAGCTAGACATTGTCATATTAATATAACCTTCATATATCTTTCTAAGATACTTAAAATTAACATGATTCCAGACCTTTACACCTTTCATACCTTCAGAATAGAATGCAAATATTAAAGATAGAACTGTTTTAGATCCTTCAACATTACAGTTAGCCATAAGAGTAAGAGCTATATTAATATTCTCATTATCTTCTGACTTAAATAATTGCTCTAGTCTTTCAAAATCATCTTTATTAAATGATACTGAGTCTTCTACACATAATTTATTTACATGACTATCTATTATTATTTTGTCAGCATTATTTACTAATTCTTGATATTCTTTAGGATCAGGAAGATAATGTATATAACCTCTTCCTCTATTAATACCTTCTAATGCATCTAATTTATTATTCATTTCAATAAAAGTCAGATAATCTGGTGAAGTTACATCATCATCAGTATACCAATTTTGTTCAATAACTATTAAATCATCCTCTTTAAACATTTCTATATCCTTTATGAAGTTACTAATATATGTAGAATTTTCAGGATCTCTGAATTTGGAATGATATAGATTCAATATATTTAATAAAGATTCAACTTTATGACCATCTCTATATGTCATATTAGTCATATCTACTAGTGTTTTTTGACTAATTACCCACATATCAGCTTTAGTACGATCTCTTATAATTCTAAAATTACAATCTTTTTGTAATGATGATAATTTATCTCTAGATAATGTTAATTTTGGAAATCTGTACATAGTACTAACATTATTCATTAAATAATCTTTATTAACATTTTCTTTGTTTAATGCTTTTAAAAAGCTATCTGCTAAATCAATATTGGCATAATAATCATTGTTGGTATATAAGTATTTACCTAAATGTTTTAGCTCAATAGATTTTTGATTATGAAATTTAAAAGGTGATTCATCCACATCTTTGTTAAGTGATAAGGAATATAAATTTATATCCTTATCTAATTCAATTTTCTTCATTTTCTTTATTTTTTAAAAATTTTTTATACTCTTGTTTAATTTCTACTTTAAATACATAAAGATCTCTATTATCAATTCTTATTTCCTTTCTTACAATAGGTTCTAAGTATTTAAAAGATTCTTTATTTAATTCATTACTTTTTTCTAGATGCTGTATCATATCTAAAGCACTATAATGATTATAATCATCTATACCTGATGCTTTTTCCCAATATTGAACATCTTTGTCTCTAAGTCTATATATATTAGATCCAATTTCTTGTGCAAGTTCCCACATTAAATGTTTTTTTTTTCTATAATCAATTGTAGGTAATATTTTAGATACTAGTCTGGTATCTTCATCATTATATGTTTCAACCATAGTCTTTAATTGCTTAATTAAAGCTTCATCTATTTCAATTTTATTAGCACTTTGATGTAATACTTCATCAATATCTACACTCATTGCTTCACCTATATCAATTCTATAAGCAACATTAACAGCCATTCCTGTTAACATCCAACATTCATATGGCATACTATGAAAATCAGTGTTATATCTATTAACTAAACCTTCACATTTAGCATCATATACAACTCTAGCTAATTCACCATTTCTCATATTATCTTCACAATATCTTTGAATATTTTGAGTCCCTTCTTCCATAGCTTCATAGTTCCAAAGTATATTAAGAAGGTGTCTAGTACTTATATTTTCACTACTTTCAGAACGTTCTTCAATATTATCATGTGTAATATATATTTCAGCTTTTTCATAATCACCAGTTAAAACAAGACCATGTTCTTTTATTGCAGATTTTACTCTATCAGCAGATACTCTACAGTTAGGTAATAAATATGCCTTTTTATAAGCTGAGAAGTGTGTTGTATTACCTTTTGTAAGAAGTTTATTTATTTTATCAAATGTATATTTTGATTCATCTAGATATACTGTTGCTATTGTACCATTTGTAGCACTAGTTATGATCCCATAAGGATCACAACTAATACTAAAATGTGCTATAGCATCATTATTAAATTCTTGAAATATTGATTTACTTGCCATTATTTAATTGTCATTTTAATTATTTCTGGATTCATCATCATTTTGTTAAACTTTTGTTTATTACCATTAAAAATAGTTCTTACCACTAAATATTTAAGATCATTAGTAAAATAATCTTTAGTACAGAGTGAAATTAATCTATCAGTAATTTTTTGATTTACTGTATTTTCTTTTGAATAAACCACAGCATAGTTTGCTAATCTTGTTGCTAAAGTTGACCCAATATCTGCTCTATAATTATCTCCTGCTCCTGTACAACTTTTAAGTTCACCTAAAATATATGACTCATTTTCATGAGTTAATAAATCTTTTGGAGTTACTAACTTATCAAGTTTATTATTAATAAATGTAGTAAACATAGATGCAAATGAGTCACCAACACTACCTTCACCAATCATTTGAATCATAGTTAAATTATCTTCAAACTTTTCAAAACTTGAAATAGAGTTAAAAAATGCTGTAATGGATCTTGCATTGGTCTCTTGTGTAACTAATTCAGGGTGTAATAATAAGAAATTAATACATCTAGTGTCTATTCCTGCTTCTTCTGCCCAACGTGCCCATACATCTACATCAAATTTTAAATTTGCAGTGATATATCTTGTTTTTTGTGCTGAGTCAATAGAATTTACCATATAATCACCATTATCTGGGTTAGATGTTAGGATTATATGCCAATCTTTAGGTAGACTCCAAGATATATATGTTTGTCTATCAACTAATTCCATTACTGCTTGAATAAATCTCATGTCTGCACGGTTCCAGTCATCAAGAAGAAGTATACCACCTTCTTTCTTATCAGAAATCCATTCAGGTGCACAGTAAGACATTCTATTTTTACCAGTTACTTTCCAACCTTGTCTTAAATATTCTTCCACTGCAAGTTCATCAACCCACTGACCAATCTTTTTAGTTAAGGTTGCCTTACCAACTTGTGCAGACGCTGCTGCTTTTTGTGCTGCTGTATAAGTTAAATCATCAATTTTCTTATTTATCTGTTTTTCTTTATACATTTGAAACTGTCTTACAGGAAATCCTACTAAATCTCCTAACTCTTCTATCTGAGCTAAATTTAATTTTACAAAATTTAATTTGTTTTCTCTAGCTAAATCAATTACTGCTGATGTTTTACCAATCCCTGATTCACCTACTATCTCTATTGCTACAGAGTTCTTTCCTGATTCTTGTAAGAATCTATTATTTCTAATAATATGATTTGTGAAGTCTTTTACTTCATCAATGTTTAAATTTACTTGTGCCATGTTTTTAATTTATTTGTATTTTTAATCCAGGTAATTCTTCATTTATACTACAATTTGTACTGTGAACCCATAATGCATTCTTTGGACAATCTTCTGGTGTATATGCTTCACCATCTGTTAAATATATTAATGCAGTATACTGTCCTTTCTTTTGATTATATAGATCTATAACAGGTTGAAAATCTGTACCACCTCTTCCTTTTATTTCCCAATCTTTTCTAGGATTAAAAGCTTCAACACTATTAATTTGTGTATCACATTGAGCAACTGTAATCTTGTGTCCCGTTTTATGCATATGAACTAATTCATTCATAAATTCTTTAAGTTCATTATTACTAACAGATCCTGATGTGTCAACACCAACAAGAATATTATTTTTAAATTTAACTTTAAGACCTGCCATTTCCGTATATCTTTTATTAAATTTACGTTTAAGTTTCTTAGTATAGCATATACTAGAATTCCCAACAAATCTTTTTAAATATCCTTTCCAATCAAAAGAAGGGGGTTCAATATGTGTTAATCTACTTATAAGCTCTGCTAATTCACCAGGGATATTACCACATCTTTTTTCAGTTTGTTCTGCAGTTTCTTTTAATTGATGTTCAATTTGTTTTTGAACTAACTTTTTATCTGCTTCAGTTAATTCATCAAATTCTTTCCACGTTTTATGACAATATTGTGATTCACCGTCCATTTGACTTAAAAGACTTTGTAATGATTCACAAGGTGAATCTCCATCACAATCTTTTTCTAATAATTCATAATACTTTTTAGTACCAGCTTTTTTAGGAAGTTTAAGTTCAGCAAATGTATCTAATGTTATTCCTCCTTCAGGAAGATAAGATTCTCCTATATATTGATTAATCTCTAAATCTGCAGCTATATTAAATAGTTTATGATTAGTATATAAATCTCTCATAATTAAATGTCCAAATGATATGTGTAATAACTCATGTTTTAATAGTCCTACTCTATGTAACTCATTAAGTCCATTAAAAAATTCAGGATTAACAGATAATTGCACTCCTATACCATTTTTACTTACTCCTGCTGTAGGAATATCTTTTCTAAAGACTTTATTAAGTCCAACTAGAAAGAGCCCGTAAAAGGGCTCTTCTAATATTAATGTTTTACTTGCTCTTGCAAGACTTTCTGATATATTTACCATTCTAATTCTAATTTTATGTTTTTTATAAGTACACTACTCCCATCATTTATTGTATCTAAATATAAATTAGAAATTTCATATTCTATTATTTCTTTATCTATATCTTTTACTTTTTTTCTTTTAATATCTTCAAATAATTCTGACCAAGGTTTACAATTTTCTCTTAATTTTTTTCTTTTCTTAACTTGTATATCATTATCATTAGAATCAGCAGAATCAGTAGAATCAGATTGTACAATCATATCAATAAATTGATGTCTTCTTCTACCAGTTAATGATTTTGCTAAAGATATTAGTCCTATGTCAGTAATATCAGTGTTTAATATATTGGAGACTGCTACTTCCATGTCTTCATCTACTCCTGATAATAATTTTTTATTAGCAATATATAATTCAAATGTTAATTCTATTGTTGCATGTGCTTTCTCAAGCATTTTTTCTACATTATATTTACTTTGTGGTCCCATATTTAATCATTTATTTTCATTGTTTTTAAGGCCCATACAGGCATTTTTTTACTATTAAGAATATCTATCCATTCTTTAGCAGAAGGAATGTAATTATTACAATCTTCTTTTACATGTTGTTCTCCAACATATCTTGTATACACGGTTTTACCGTCTGAGTTTTCAAATGATTTCCCAAATTTTTCTTCACAAATAAAAATTCCTTCACTATGATGTCTAAATATTCTATGAAAGGAAGTTCCTAACCATGCTTTAGTTTCATCAAACCATTCATGTATGTGCTGATAATCTTCAAGTTCACCACCCCATTTTCTTACTGATGACTTACTGTGCAATAAGGGATGTGCCATTTTCTATTTGTTTAGAGAGTTCTTTAAGAGTTTCACTTTTTTCAGGTGTATAATAATATTCTTCAGTTACATTTTGATTATGATCTATTGAAACAGACTCATTTTCTAAATCTATATTTAATTCACCGTAACCACCAGAATTATTTACCCAATCCCATTCAATAGTACTAGATAAAAGTTCATATATATAGTCTTCCATTGCATCTTGAAAAGAAGTGAGATCTATTTTCTCATATGGTATATAAACTTCTTCTCCTTTATCATTTAAATGATAAGCAGTGTAATCATCTATACAACCATCATCACCTCCTCCACTATAACTAACTGTTACTTTTGTTAGATTTTTGTCTCTTAGTTTTTTTAACTCTAGTTTTTGTCTTATTGTTAAGTTTTCCATTTTTTAAAATTTTAATTTCTACACCTGGTTTCTCTTTATTGTATTCATATGATTCAAAATGTGGAATCAGAAATGTCATATTATCATCATCAATCCACCCATGTTTTACCATATCATCTTGCACTGTTTGTGCAGGATTTATATAATCAAATTTATGTCTACTACCTCTAAAAAATTTAAAAGATATTATAACAGGTAGGTCATATTTGACCAATTCTTTCTTAAAGGAAGCCGCTAATTTCTTGTAAATTTTAGCTGTATTCTTTCTGTATTTTAGAACTGTTTTACTTGAAACAAGATATTTACCTGTCCATTGTTGAGAATTTTTACTACTTGGCACATTGCCGGGTATAAACCATTTCATAATTTTAATGTTTTACTTAATAACTCTTTTAACTCATGATGTACTTTATCAAATCCATATTCACATACAGCATCTGATAGATCTTTACTTAAAGTTAAGTGGAAACCTTTTATATTAAAATGTAGTAGATACTTGTTTATAGCAGCATGTCCCGCTTTGTCATTATCAAATAAAGTTATAACTTTTTTATATTTACTTTTAAGATTCTCAACTATATAAGGTTTAATTATAGTATTTTCTGAGTCAGGTGCAATAACCTCAACATTATATCCAAATGATTTTAGACACATAGCATCTTTGAGAGACGAACATATTACTAAATATGGTTGATTATACTTTAACTGATCAAATCCCTGTAGATGGGCCGTAACTTTAATGAATTTATATTTATCATGACCCGGTTGGTATATCTTATACACATTGTTTTCTTTATCAAAGTATCCATATATCTTAGGGTTATTTATTTGAAGAGTTTGAAGTCCTTCATCATCCTCCTTTGACATATTATAGTATTCTAAAGGTTTAACATTATATTTTTCTAATATAGATTTTCCAATATTAAATTTAAGCCAGAATTGTTGATCAATTTTATTCCACGGCCTCTCCTTACAGAAGTCTACTTTATACTTAGCATGATTCTTAATTTCTATAGAGTATTTGCCCTTTTCTAGTATGAACTTATTGTAATCATTTAATAACTTGAATAATGATTTGGAATAATCAATATTAAATATTTCTTTTATTAAATCTATCTTATTACCATAATTTCCTGTAGAAAAATCTTTATACTTGTACTCTCTTGATCCATTATCTACAAATATCCACATACTTGGTGTTCTCTCACCAGGATTAAAGATAGAATGTATTCTAACATTCTGTCCAGTTAATTTTTCTGGTAAATCTAAATAGTATTGGAATACCCATGAACTTGGTACATTATTTTCATCTAGTTCTAAATTTTTTGTACTTATCATAATTAAAATAGTTTAGGGCTGAGAGTTGGCACCGCAAGTGGTATTCTTTCTCAATTAAGTTGATATAACCTCGTCAGGAGATAGGTAAAACCTATATTAGTTTTATGCCATCCAACACCCTTCACTATTAAATAATAAAATAAGATAAAGACCCACAAGTGTATTAACTGTTGTGGCTTATGCCTTTATGCAGGTCCTTATCTTATTTATTAAATATTATAATTCAAAATCTGAACCAGTTCCTGTTTCACCCTCAAAGTTTTTATCTGCCTTTGGAGTTTCTTTTTTAACTATTGCTCTAACATGTGTTTCTTTATTAAAATCCACTAATCTTGAATTTTCTACATTTAAAGCTTCAACAGGTACACCATCTTTAGATGCTCTTGGTAAATAAAGATCATCATTAATATAACCTTCTTTACTTTCCCATTCTCTAGATCCAAGACATGCGTTAAAGAATTCAGTATTTTTAAATACATCTTCACATTTAGTCATAAAATCTTCAATAGTACTAGCTTCAATAGCATCTAATACATCTCTTTTATTTAATTGTTCTGATAAAAATATCATAGATTTAAGAACTTCTTGATCTCTATTAACTTCTCTACCACTCTGTAATGTTGCGTCTTTATAAGGATACGGAGTCATTCTAACTCTTCCAACTTGACCTGCATATCTTCCTTTAGATTGATCACTCATATCTTTATAGAATCCTTCAAATTCACCTTCAACTGCTTGAGTCTCAACATGTAACATAATATTAAATGCTTCTGTATCATACGGTGTTTTATCAAATGAAATAGAATTGATTCTAATTTCATGATTTCCTGGTCCCATTACTGGTTTTGGTCTACCACTTCCAGCAGACATGTCTTTTGTATTTAACATAATTTTTGTTTTTTTTGTTTCTAATTCAGTGTTCATTTCTAATAATTTTTAATTTTAATAATTTTCAATACAGTCTTTAACTAACTGTAAATCATTGTGTATAAAGGATTCCTTAAACATGTCCATTGGTGATTTACAAGTATTTTCACCATTGTTTTGTGTATCAAATCCATATTCTAACCCATCTTCTGTTTTTTTCACTCTACCAAATAATACAATTGAAAATAAACCTTCTAATGTTAATGCATTGTCTATCATTTTACCAACAGTTTTTGCTTTAACTCTTCTATGTCCATTTACATCCGTACTTTCTTCAGAATGTGTCAAAAAGAATATTGTTAAATCTTCTCTCATATCTTTAGGCATCTTAGCTACCTGTGCTAAGTTTGCTGCTATGGAAGTAAATTTATCATAACCTTTTTCATTTGCTCTATCAAAATACTCAAAAGAGCTCATATATTGCCAATCATCAACAACTAGTGTCTTAATGTGTGGCATTTTATCATTAACATGTTGCATTGCTTTAATTATACCTGGAGCTGAAGAAGCTGATGTCATATTTCCTTTAGGATTATCCTTAGATATGTTTGTATAGTTTTTCTTCCAACCTTTAAATGGTAACGGTTTATTTGCAATGTTTATAATAAATGTTTCTTTAGAATCTAATGTTCTAATTGCTGTAGACTTTCCAGTCCCTGAGTCAGCTATGACTAATACACTTTGTGCCATTTTATTTTAATTTTTGATTAATACTTAATAATGCTTTTTCTATTCCTTTGAGTACATCAACTATATCCCTTTCAGTCTCTGGGTTAGGTATTGCATCAAAAGCTCTTTGTTCTACTTCAGGATCTCCACTATTTAATGGTAATCCTTTTCTGTCAGTAACATCATTAATTACTTTTAACTCTGATGCTGGAATAATGTGTCTTTCAAATCCTGAGCTACTTGTAATCAATTCATATTCTTCTTTCCAGTGAGGATTATGCTTAATCAAATATAAAGTTCTTTTTGGATCTTCTGTGTCATATTCAATACTTACAAATTCTGTGTAAATATCTTGACCTTTTTCTAATTCACTAGGAAAAAATGATACATGTAGTTCATCCTTGCCAGTTGGCCTGTATGCCATCTTAGGTATATATAGAGCTTTTTCTATTTTATTTACAATAAAATAATCTTGATGCTCTTCTCTTAATTTTAATACTTTTTCCTTACGTTCAGCTGGAGTCATATTTTTATCTTTTGTGTTAATCATTTTATCTTCTTTCTTGTTGAGGTGGCGTGTCCATCTCAATTATTTTCATTTGCTCAAATTGAGCTTTGAAAAAACTCATTCTAGTATCACCATTTCTTGCTTTAAGAAAATGTAATACTAAGGTCTTTTCATCTTTTATAATATATCTATCAGGTCCATAAAATCTAATCTTTTGTTTAGCTGGACGGTTAATACCTATTAAAGTATCAGCATGTTGTAACATTGCATCTGATCCAAATATATCTGATTCAAGTACATAATTACCATATTTACCATCCACTGCTCTATCAGGATTATCTATATTTCTATTTAATTGTGATAAACATATAAACATAACAGGATATTCACGCTTTGCTTGTGTAAAGAATTCTCCTAATTCAAATAACATATCTAACCGGTTATTCTGATAAGGTGCTCTTTTAACAAGTATACTATGATCAAGGGTTACTATAGTTTTTTGACCTTTATGTTCATTCATATACATATCAAGCTGCTCTCTCATTTGATTTACTGTCATTGGTGTACCAATTATATCAACAGGATTTTTAATTCTATCTTTAGCATATGCATGACAAGTATTAAAATCTTTTGTAGTTAATTGAGTACCAGCACTACATAATTCTTTATATGTCTTACCTGTAATAGAACTAAACTCTCTTAATGCTGAGGTTCTTCCTACCATTTCAAATTGAAATTCTAAAACTCTATATTTCTCTTCTGGATTAAGTATAAATGATTCTCTTATTATTTGATCTTTAATTAATGTTTTACCACTTCCTGGTCTTCCACCAATTACAGTAAGAGTATTCCATTCTAATCCATCTGTTACAGCATCATTAAACTTAGGCCATGGAGTTTGTATTGACTTTTCTTTACCTGATTGCCTATCAAGCATATATTTAAGTGCTTCATTAAAGGATTGATATTGCCCACCCCATGCTTTTGACTCACTCATACTACATTTTCTTTAAAGTGTTCATCTTCTGTGTCTACTCCATCACGAATCATATCACAGTAATCAGCCAAATCAGATGATTTAACTTTATTTTTATCTTCTTTTGCTATAAAATATTGACTTGTCTTCATATACATATATTGTTTATCCCTATATTCATTAACATACATTCTAGTTGCATCTATAATTTCTTCCCAACTAAAATCATAAGTTTCAAAGAACCATCTAAATGAGTTTTCTAAGGTTCTTATATTTACTCTAGCAGGTTTACCACTTGGTAATTTACTTGCTGGAAATATTTCTCTATACTCATTTAATTTTAGATTAAACTTCTTACCCATTAACTGAATACTTGTTCTTTTTTTAGCTTTAACAAAATAATTCTCAAATTTTGCTATAATTTTCTTTCCTTTTACTGTTAATTTATTACCATCAAGAAATCCTTCATGATTAAGTATTTTAACATTTTGATTTACATTAGCCATTGGTAATGATAAACTTTTTTTAATTCCATAAAGAACTAAGAATTGATCTGGTGTTATCTTTTCTTTTAATATTTGTTGAAACAATTCCCACATATTTTTTTAATTTTTAGATTTACAAATATAAGAAATTAGACTGATTATTTAATTCTTTTTCTTATTTTATTTATATAGATTTTTTTTATATATTTGCAACATGAATAAATCTGAACAATATAATATTATATGTAGTAATTATAAAAAAACACTTGAAGAACCATCAATGAATAAACAGAAAGTGAATATTTCACTTAAATCATTAAAATTTTTAAACTATGGCAAAGAAAAAGAAAGGACCAACAAAACATCAAAAACACACTCAATCTTATATAAAGACTAAAAAAGCTCTAGAACAAGGTAAAGTTGTTACTATAGATAGTAATTCAGTAATTAGTGTTCCAATTGCTGGTGGATTTAGAGATTATATCTCTGAAGTACTTAATTATTTATTTACATTAAAATCTGAACAAGAAACTTTATCATCTCTTTCACATATTAGAGAAGGATTTAAGAATATTCCTAAAGATGCACCATATGATCCTTATATGAATTCTATTTGGACACTTATGAGTTTACTATCTGAAATTAATCATCAAGCTGCAGAACAAGGTCATACTATAGTTACTGATGAAAACCATGATGAAACACTTTCTAATATAATTAATTCATTTGAAGTAGGTGAAGAAAAACATACTAAAGGTACCTTCAAGGAAAATAGAGCTGCCTATAAAAAGAAATTAGAAAAAGCTAAAAATCATCTTGAATCAATAAAGAAAGAAGATAAGACTAACGAAGATTAGATCCTACATCATCTCCTAGTTCTATAATTTCTTGTATTACAGAGCTTAGTTCATCCCTACTACAATCTCCAAAAGATTTGCAGTACTCTCCTCCATTTTTATTGAAGCAGAGTCCTGCTTTTCTTTTTATTTGTAATTTCATTTCCCCAAAACTATAACCTATATCATTTGCTAATTGTCTTATCATGACATGAATCTTTGCTATTTGGGCATTAGTACCATTATCTCCTGATACACTCACAAATATTTCTACTTTAGATCCTTCAGGAAGATCATCTACAAATGTATTGTAGATTTTCTCCTGAGCTTTTATATTATATACTAACTCACCGTCTTTCTTTGTAAGATTAGAGAATAAATTTTGTTTACTCATAATTTTGCCATTATTACATCATCAAATCTATAACCACGTGTGTTTACACTTTCAAGAAAGTCTATTTTATAAGTAAATCTTTTATTCATTGCATCACGTATTGTATATACACCATCTTTATGACCTGCATTAGTTACTACAACTCTGTCACCATAACGAAATGGTCCTCCATTAAACCATAAAAGATCTTGACTCACTGCTATCCAGTTTAAATGACTACAACTATCTATATTAGGTATCTTTGATTGATCAGCTGTTATATCTGGCGTAGCATCACATTGTCCAAGAACAGGATGATACATTGTTGCAGTTACCGTTATCTTTCTTGGTGAAAGAATTAATACCATTTCTTTTAATGAATCATTTACAACTCTGATTGAATCTTGTATTATAATCAATGAATCAATAGAATTTTCTTTCATTTTTTCCATCTCTATTACCTGATCTAAGAATTCTACATTCATTTGATATTCTCTATGTTTATCCTGAAAATAGTTTAATACAGCTAAAACTATAATAGTTACTAATATTGTTACAATAATTTTTTTCATAATTTTATTTTTTAATTAAAAAAGAGTAGGGGACCACCCATTGGTTCACATCTATTCTAAACAGCTTCCTAGGTCCGGCTGTAAAGTACTTTCTAGAATTCCTTCAATAGACACTCCTGTTTTTGCTGGACAACTTGTAGCCCTATGCTTGATTACCTGATTATTCTCCGCATTACCAGAGACACCCCCCTAAACCTTTCGGGACCTCTTTTTATTTTTTAATTCTTTTATCTATATGCTTCTCTATTTGTGAAGAGAAGTACATTCCAGTTGCTAAACCAAAACCCCATGTTACTATATGTGTTATTATCCAAATTATTTCCATATTATTAATCTTTTTTTAATGATTCTAAAATTTGTTCACACATCCAATCATAATCTATTTCAACATCTATGAAGGATGATACATCTACTTCAACTAAATTGCCATCTTTATCTGGAGCACTTATCATAACTTTATCTATAGTTACATAAGGATCACAACCAGGTTCCATTCTTGTTTCTCTTTCACCTGGCTCAAAAGTATAATGAAGGTTAAAATCTGATCCATCAATTTCTATATTATAAGTATCTTTAAAACCTATTGTTCTCATCCTTTATTTTTTTTAATCTCTGTTGACACATCACTAGTATCATTAACAGAAGTGTTATTATAACTATTTTCATTTCTTTTATCTATTTTTTTAGCTTCATTATTAATCCACCAAGTGAGGAACTCATTTGAAGTTCCTTCCCACTTGACTTCTTGCATTGCCATATATAATTCTTTCATTTTTCCCATAACTATTCTTCTAAATATTCAATAAATTTAAATATTAGTTTAAAAACTAATACAATTCCTATAAATGTTAATATTATCATTTTGATTGTTTTATAACCTGAACAATATTATACATTCTTTTAGATTTAAATTCTACAAAATCATTCACTTCAATTAATGACCATTCTCCAAAAGTTGCATAATATGTTGTTCCATCTTCAAATGCAACACTATAATAATAATTATCTTTATCTTTTGCAATTACTTTTTTAACATATGTTGAATACCAGTTTATTACTCTGTCTCCATCTTGTTCTGTAATTACAGGAATTTTTTCTTGAATTCCACAACTTGATAATAACATTATTGTTACTACTGTTAATACTATTGAATAATAAGTTGTTAAAATATAATAGAGTGGCTTTCCGCCAATTGATATTAATGCTTTTTTCATAATTTTTATTTTAGTTAATGATTTATCCTTCTAGAGGATTATAATATTTAATTTTATCTTGATCAAATGTAGATAGTGCTGAGTTAACCCATTTAACATCTACAGTATTTGCATAACACAATATGTGACATGTTGCTTTTTCATTAGGATTTAATCTTAGTAATCTACCAATACGTTGTGATGTCTTTCTTTCATTACCATATGCATGCATAATTATACCTTGTTTTACTCCTGGTATATTTACACCTTCACTTAATTGTAATACACATGACATTTGTTTAATTCTTCCATCACTAAATAAAGCTAGACTTTCTTCTGAGTTCTTATTACCTGAATGATAACTATTATTACACATTCTGTCTGCTTGTTTTTGTGTATTAGCAAATACTAAACATTTTTGACTTATATTTCTTAATAAACCTTTTGCATATGCCTCTTTAGTTCCATAATCCATCATAGATTTCATTCTCATAATAGATGTAAACTGTTTTTGCTTTTGTGTTTGAGCATCTCCTAATCTAGAAGTATAATAATCATAGTCTCCTTTTTCTGATGTATACCAGTGACCACCTTCTTTACCTTTTTTTTTATGAGTCTTAAGTTTAGATAGCTGTAACTGATGAACTATTATTTGATAATCATTTAATATATTACTGTCAGTTGCTTCATCTACACTAAAATTATATATAATAGGACAATATTTATGTACCATTTTATATTTTTCTGATCCTTTTCTTGGTGGAGTACCTGTTAAACCTAGTATTTTCCCCGTGTAAGCATCTAAGAATTTTTCATGACCTTCAAGTAAACTATGACATTCATCTAAGTATACTACATCATAATCATTAGGATTCTGCTTATTTATACTGAGATAAGTACTATAAGTGATATGATCATGAAGGTGTTCTGTTCCTCCATATTGATTATCATTCATTTTATCTATCTCATCAGTCCACGCATCTTTAACAGATAACTTAGGTATTACTACTAATACACTTAAGAATGGATTAAAATTCTTTATAAGATGTTGTATTGCTATTCTTGTTTTACCAACACCCATAGATATACCTAATCCACATCTTTTTTTAGTTAAAGTAAGATCTAATGCTTCTTGTTGTACATCATCTCTACTCATCTTTTAGTTTTTAATTTAGCTCTCAATGAATCTCTCTTAGACATTAGTGATGATGTTTTCTCTTCATCATTCTTAAACTTCTTTAACTTTTTATCTATACTATTTATTTCATTCAAAGCTTCTAATTTTCTATTGGTATTTCCTTTTCTATTACTCATAATTTCATTCCTAATTTAGGTTCATATTTATCTAACTCATCTTTAAGATATTGAGCTGTACCATAAGCATGTATCAGCATTTGTAACATTTGTTCCTTGTTACATGATAATATCTGTATAGGAAAAGGATTATAAAGTTTAGGATCACTACAATATGGTGCCCATTCTCTCATTTCTCCTATACTTTTACCAATTTTATCTACAATGTCCATAGATTCTTTAAATCTTTTAGTATTTTCAATAGCTCTAAATTCTTCAAGCTCTACAGCTTCTTTTTTTATGTCTTCTTCTCTTTTCAAATTAAGTTTTTTTAGTATACTTTTAGGTATATGCATGTTATAAATCTTTTTCTTTAATATTATATTTTTCAAGTAGCTTATTTAATTTCCTTCTCAATATAGACTTTTTTACTATTGGTTTATCAAACATTGGATTTGAGTAATTAGTACATGTTGTTCTTATTTCTCTATCTAATGTTCCTTTTATATCTTTACAAATTGTTAATATTTTTTGAGGTATTTCCATTGTATTTAGTCTCTTTTGATTGATAAATTAAGTTCTATTGCTTGTTTAGGATGAGTTTCTATCCATTCATGACATGACCTACATACTGCTAACCATGTAGTTGTATCATTATGATATTCTCCACGACCTTTTTTGTGATGTATTTCAGAAGCCCTTAATGCACAGCCAGGTATACTGGCCATGCAATTAGGTTTATCTGTAAGATATACTTTTCTAAGTTTAGAATATTCAGTATTCTTTTTTGCCATTTTTTTAGATTGTTTCTTCATTTTATATCTTTTAATCCTTTTAAATCATAAAATATTGTCTCAACCCAATCATAACATTTTTTTGGGTTTTTTTGCTTAGTTGAAAATTCAACTCTCCACTTACCTGAGTCTGATTTTTTATAAATAAAACCTTTCCAGATGCCATTATTTGATGGATATACTGCAACCCACCTATTGTTACCTATTAGGTAATTAATATCTATTTCATCCATAATATTTATTTAAAGTCAAAAAAATTCTTAGGTAACAGACCTTCTTCAATAAATTTAATTACCAAGTGCTCATATTCTATTCCACATTGTTTAAGAGTAAGTTTATTTTTATAATCTGGCAGATATTCAAATGGAGCATCAATAAATGCTTTTGCTAATTTACTATTTTCAAATATACCAAAAATAACATTAGCTTTTCTATAACATATCCATTGTTTCCATTTATTTATAACATTTTGTGATCTTTTCCATACTTTAATTATCCTTCTCTTTTTATCCCAGTGCATCTTATCAATTTCTTCTTTATTATAAAGTTTTAGTCCATGTAACACTCTTTTAAATAAGAAGTGTTGCTTTGGGTTTAGTTTTTTGTAATTGATTTCTCTTTCATATTTAGTATATTGCTTTAATATACCCAGTCTATCAAGATTTTTATTTTCTCTTGATACTGTTAATTTTTTAATTTGTTCATCAGTAAACATAGTTTTAAGTGTTATTAAGTTATTAAGTGAGGTTGTATTATAAAAAAAGAGAGACCCGTTAAGGCCTCTCTTTCAAACAAGTATTATGAAGAATTTTATAACTCAAATGAGTTTTCTTCTACTTCCACCTCTTCAGGTGAAGTTTCTTCTATTTCTACTTCTACTTCTTCTGTTTTCTTATCTACTTTTTTATTTCTTCTTGTAGATTTTTCTTCTTCATCATCAGATGAAGTCATTTCTTCCATTTTTTCCTTAGTAATGGTTACTTTGTTTGTGTCAGTACCATTAGCTTCTCTAATTGCATCACCATTAGTGTGTGCCACTAAAGTATCACCTTCATCAAGATCTAATGAGTAAAATGTTTTTCTATATATTGGTTCACCCATTTTACAACATACTATTTCAGTATCTCCAGCTATCTTAAGGTCTCTATCAGGATTATCATTAGAAAATGCTTCTAATTGCTCTCTAATAACAATATGTCCAGGTAATTCTGTTTGATCAGCTATACCTATTGATTGTAAATCTTCTACAGTACCATGTATTAAGGTACTTCTTACTTTTTTATTTACCCATCCTTGGGCTCCAAATGCTACTTTTTCTTGAGTTAATCTAACGTGCCCAAATTCAGGGTTATTTTTAGATACTCTAATTACACTACCGTTCTCATCTGGAACAATAGTAACTTTACCATTTTCTGTCATGTCAGTTTGGTTTTAAATTGATTAATAAAATTGTTGATTGTTGTTATATGTCATCAGGATGAAAGTAATCATCCGCTAACTTATCTATATCCGTAATCTCAGTGAGATTAGGTTCATGTTCTTCTTCTGATTTTAAATCTGTTTCTTTTTCTATCTTACGCTCTCTTGTACCACCTTTTAATGCTGAATTATGAAAAGGATCTGATACTTCACTAGTATATTCATTACCTAAACAATTCAATTCTTGAATATCCTGATCACTAAGATCAAGGTATTGTTCAAGAGACATATTTATTATTCTTCCGTTTGGTAATTGATAAATCATACCACAAAAGTAAATAAAATATATGTCCCTTAAACATAAATCTATTGACTCAATAAAATTAATTACTAGAAGTATAGCTATCTATAATAATTATCTATGAATATCTATCACTTCTTCACTAAATATTGCATGTTTTCTAGCATAAATTCCACTTTCTCTTAACATTTCATTGGTCCAAGTGTTACAAGTATAATAAAAACCATACTGTCCATTTGCTTTATAAAATGTATCATTATTTCTATAACCATCTGCTACATATTGCCATACACCAGTAGAATCAGTATCAAATGATGCATTTATATTCTTAATTAAACTATCCCATTGATATTTTGTAATAGGAATCCCTACCCAATCATCCATTCTTACAAGATTTTCTTTAACATGCATCAATGTCTCATTTTCTTTACGTGTTGCATTAAATATTGCTCTAAATGTTAAATCATCCCATGTAGGAACATCTAAATAGAATGTTTTACTTCCCCATCCATAACCTGTATACAAACCATCATTTTTAGGTATCATTACATCTACATGTCTTCCATTATCATGTAAATATATTGTATCTGTTATTTTCCTTCTATCACCAAAGATTGAACATATTTGAGGATTTATTATTGTGGGATTGTGATTTGTATGATTTGTTGTTCCTGTTTCACAACCATACCATATAGATATAGTTAATACTCCTAGTACAAAATTTCCTATTGCTCTCATAATTCTTAATTTCATTTGATTAATTTTATTAGTCTACCATTTCTATTAATATAATTTGCTTGTTTTAGTTCTTTGATTCCTCTTTTGATGGTACTATAACTAACATTAAGTAAGTCAGCTATAGTACCATTTGAAGGAAAACATGTACGTTTCTTATTACAGTGTACTGCTAATACTGCATAAATTGCTTTTGCATTAGTTGATAATTCAGGATCAGATATTACATCATATGATATTATTCCAAATCTAGACTTTTTCATAATTTAGGTATTTAATCTCTGACTTATCAATTTTAGTTATTTCTATTGTTTTAACTTCATGATCTTGACGAATTACTGTACCATCATCATTAAGTGTAATTACATTTAATAACATTTTGTAATATGTAGGATTAAAATCATCATTATAACTGGTGTCTTTTAATACTTCACCATACATATAACCATTTTTCATTACGCCCTTATCAATCATAATATCTCTGTCAATATCAAAATCATATTTACTAGGTTTAAATTTAACATAATCCCCTATTTCTAGTAATTCATAATCTGGTTCAAACATAATATGTATTAACATATCTAATGATGAATCACCTAACATATTAACTAATGCATCTACTAAGGCAGTATCTTTATATCTTTTATCAAATATATCAGATATTATCTTCTTAAGTTTATTATTATCAAGTGTTATATTTCTACTCATGAGAATAACATTAACATTGCATACATAATTGCTATAAATAATCCTGTTCCAAACATTATTGTTAATATTATGCTTGTCCAGTTTTCTTTAAATGTTTGCCATACTCTTCCTAGTAAACTATTATTGACTTTCTTAATAATTCTACTTTTATATGGTGGAATCTTAACTCCTTTTGCATTGTATGCATACCATACTTCATCTATTCTTTTTGCCATAATTATTATTTTTAGAAGATTTTAAAGTCTCTTTGGTTACCCAGATACTTGGTTTTGTTTTACGTGTAAATAACCAACTATCTTTTGGGTGACCAACTGTCTTTAATTTCTTTGGTTTATATTTTTCTTTTAAGTCTTCCATATTTATATGTTATATATGTTGAATACATTAATAACAATGAAAAGATAATTGGTCCAATAATAATAAATATTATCACATTTATCTCAACATAACTTGTTCCTGTCATATATGCAAGCCAAACTAATAGTTCAACACACATGTTAAATAATTCATTCATTGTCGTAATACTTGTTTTAGTTAATAAAAAGAAATAAGGAGATGGTACGTTAATACCATCCCCATATTCCACTCACTCAAACTTAATAATCACTTCTGACTACTAAATCTAATATTGTTTCTTAAGTAAATAATATATAATTATACTATTGTACTGTTATGTAGGTCACAGTTGAGCTATTATTAAACATATTATTATACCTATATATCCAATTGCTACAAATGTGCTACTGTCTTTATACTGTCTCATGTTCATATTTTAATATGTTTAACTTCTATTAAATTATGTTCAGATTTACATGGAAAAGTAGGAACTTCTATACTATTTAATAATTCAGGATTAAGTTTCATATACTTTTTAAACTTTACCATATATACACGTATATCTTTTAAATGATTTATATTATCCCAATGATCATGAAATCTAATCTTATTTTCTTTAACTAGTTTTTCAATTCTAATTGAGAATTCATTTATAATTATATTAGTATTAATATTTACATTAAATTTAAAAGTAAAATCAAGATTATTAAATTGTTTAGATATATATTTTGGCATGTTACCATGAACCATATATTCTCTAGTTGTAATGTCATCTTTAGAATTATAACATTGATTAACACTATCAAGATAATAACTATTAAATAACGATATATTATCTCCAATTATATTTATTCCACCACCATGTCCTTTAAATAGTTTCCCATTATCAAATTTCATCACTCTTTTAGTATAAGGAAGACCTGTTTCAATATTCAGGTCCTCCTTACTATCTGATGTAACACTTCTATTATTTAACATGTCTACTATCTTTCTTATTAAATAAGTACATTATTGTACTTATAAAATATACTAATTGTGCTCCAACAAACATCATTAATCCTCCTGTGTCACCTATATCAAACAAGTGACCAACTGGTAAAAATGCAACCATAGTTATTAACGATAAGATTGTTGAGAGTATAACACTTATAAATATCTTTACAGGTGCAATGTAACCTTTTATTTTTTTCATGATTATTTTCTTTTAAGTTTATAAGTTAGAGTGATTTCAACAAATGGTAATAGTATGATTAAATCAAAACTATTATTAACTCTTGTTGGTATTATACCTAGAACTAATGCTGGTATAAACTTTACTGATACTTTAAATTTCTTTTTCATTTGATTAGTCTTTTAATTAATTATTAAGTTAAGTTGAGTTGAGTTTTACTTCTTGAGTCCTTTGATTAATCTCACGACTTTAATTAGATCATGTATCATACTATCAAGTTTCTCTGATTGGATAATAAAAGATACTGTCTCATGATTTGATTCTTTTAATCTTCTTGCATGTAAATAATCAAGAGTATCTTTGATAGTATTCAAGTGATAGTCCATATTTGAATTGTGACTTGATACATCTGGTTTTGGTAATGGTGAATCATATTTTCCTGTTGCCATGATTAATATTGTTTAAGTGAGTAAATACAATGGATTTGGTAGTCCAGTTGCTTTGAAGATTCCGGTGACTAATACTCTCATCCTATAGAGAGAGAACATAATAACTATACATAAGAGTAGAACTCAATCAACATACATCTATTTCAGTATGCATTCTGCTGGAACTACTCTCATGATAGCTATATTATTATATTACTGTCTTTAACTACTGTTGTAGTGGTAAGAAGTGGTGTATTGTGGGTTATGAGACCACCTATTCATTGATTAACACATACAATTAAATAATTATGTGATTATATTTCTCTTTTATTGGTTGTGGTTACACATTGGTTGTGGATCCTGGAGTAACTCTACTCTGAATACACAGATGCAATTAGATTAATCAAAATCAATTGGATTCTTTGTGTATTCATAGTTTGAGTGAGTTAAGATGTCACAGTTTAGAGAACAAGAATGGGAGAACTATTTAAGTTCTACCCAATACATTCCAGTTTCTTCTTGAGTCTCTTGGTCAAGGACCGGAGAGTCAGAGAACTGGAATCCATCCATCACTTGGTTTAATTTTAAACCTAGTGTTGATGGGTCAAGGGAATTACCCTTGTCATCCATTAAACACAATAGACCATAGGTCACTTGACCTTGTTCTCTTGTGTGTACAGTTACACCATTGATTTCAGTCTTGTGGACTGACAATGGTTGTGATTTACAGATGATAGTGTTGTTCACTATCTTGTGGAAATAAGTTTTTTCATTAGACATAATTAAAAAATTTATAAGGTTAATGTTTGACTACCGGGGTGATAGTCTATCAGAAATAAACCGGGGAGCTGATAGTTAGAACCTCACAAGCACTTGACACATGAAACATTTTAAAAAACCAAAAAATTTTTGTATATTAGATATATATCCTTTACAAAAAGGAATCATATATATATACACTAATTAAAAATAATTAATATGCCAGAAGAATTTGAAGAAGAAGAAAATAATGGATTATCATATGCTGAAAAGTTAGAACTAGAAGATATGATAGTTGACGCTGCATTTAGGAATTCTTTCTTAGTAATAACAAAGAAGAAGAATTTTGAGGATATAATGAATACAAAGATGAAAAACGGAATGAGTGCAATCATGGCCCATAAACCGGAAGAAGAAGCGTCAATAGATACATTAGAGAATATGATGGCTTACTTCGTTGAGACGGAAGAATATGAAAAGTGTTCTGAGATACGGGATATAATTAATAGTAGAGAAATAGATGGGGAGCTTAAGGAAATGATTCCGGACGTAACTATAAGACTTAAGAAATGAAATTTGAATGTAAAAAATGTAAAGAGGTGAAGAACCTACATAGGGTTAGCTTTACTGCAGTGGGAAAAGATCTAGTATGTAAGGATGCTTATTGTTGTGAAGAGTATATGGAACAAGTTATGACAGAAGAGTATGTTGAGTTAACCACTAATATACATAGGAATGAAGGAAATGATAGCGCGTTCAAATCTAATCTATCTAATTAAAAAAAAAGAAATGAAAGGGGTAAAACACTATTTAAAAAACGGAACTGAATGGAAAGGTGCTAGTCACAAAATGTCTAATGGTAAATTACATACTGGTAAGACACATACAAAAACTAGTAAACTATTAGTTCATATGAAAGACTTATCTAAAGCAGCTAAAGCAAAAGTTAAAAAGAAAAAATAAAAAAAAATCTAATAAACTTTTTTTATTTAAACTTTTTATATATATTTGCCAAGAATTTAATTATTAATTTAAAATTATTTAAAATGGCAAAAGCTAAAAAACCAACAGGTCCATCTGTAGAAAATCTAGATGGCGCAGACATTTCCAAAGAAGAATTAGAAACAAGAAGAAAGGAAATTACTTCATACTATGAAGATAATATTCCTCACTTAAAAGTTCAAAAAGAATATGAAGACCTTTTAAGAGACATTGAAAAGACACGTGCTGAAAGACTACAAGCACAAATGTTCATTGCACAAACAATGGCTGCACCACCAGAAGATGGAGAAGAGATGCCTTCTGAAATGAGAGAATCTTTTGACACTAGTAAGACATCTGGTGCTGAAGCTGCAGAGCAGATCAAGAGAACTTTAAAAAGACAAACTGATGAAGCATAAATATAGTGTAGAACATATTAAGCGTGCATTAGGAACAAAGGGTTATAAGTTTTTTGAGAATGGTAATTACAATGTTAATATAGTTGGTGTAAGAAATTCATTAACTAAAAACAAAGTTACAAACTCATTTGATGATTTAATGACTCTATGTTATAAACTAGACGGTGTGTGGCAATATCATGAATTTGATTGTACCACTGATCCCGGAACTCATTATATGGATAGCCCTATATTGAAGAATACAGGTTGTGCTATATTAAAACCTGGACAATATCCAAAGTCTCATAAGATTAGAAAGCATCAAGGTAGATATGAAGCATTAGGTCAACAAAATAATGTAACTGTATATCGTGATAATAATAGAGATGATGTATATAATTTAAACTCAGAGAATACAGATACAGGTTTGTTTGGTATTAATATTCATAGAGCTACTAAGTATGCAGGTAAGAAGTCTTCACAGGTTGATAAATGGTCAGCAGGATGTCAAGTAATTGCGTCTAATGATGACTGGACTAAATTTATGAAGATAATGAGAAAAGCTAGAGATACTTGGAGTAATAATTTTACTTATACACTTCTTGATAGTGATGATATTCCAACAACATGGCTATAGTAAACAAAGTTGAAAAGAAAATAAAAGTAGGTAGGGATGAGGTAATTCAATATCAAATCCTTACTTACTGTTTTTTTAACAATATTCAGATCAGTATGTCAGATCTTAATTGTTTATATTCTTTAGCGTTAATGGAGGATATTGAATTAACTATATTTTGTGATAAAATATCTGAGTTAGGTATATTTAAAAGTTCTCAGTCTTGTAGAAATGCATTATCAAAAGCAGAGAAGAAAGGATTAATAATAAAGAAGGGTAAAAATAAGAAGACAATTATGCTTAATCCTGAAATGAATATTCAGATAGATGGTACATTATTTCTAGACTTTAAAATTTTGAGCGTTGAACCCAAAGAAGCATAAGAGTTTTTATAAGAATATTGCTGAAGATGTAGGAGTGCACAAGGATCTAGTTAGTGACTTAGTTTTTTTCTTTTATGATAAAGTAAGAAAGAATCTATCTGAGTTAAAGAATCCAAAAGTTAGTATACCTAACCTTGGAACATTTTCAATTAGAACAAATAAATTGAGAAAAGCAATAAAAAGAAACAAAGATATATTAGGTAATTTAGAAAAAATGACATTTGATGGATATGATAAATCTATCCCTGTAAAAGAAAAATTAAAAGAAATGGAAGATTTATTAGATAAGATTGAATCAAATATTAATAACAAAAGAAAGTTCAGAGATGAGAATAAATAAATTATTAGGTGCCCTAGGTAATCTAGATAAAATTGCAGAAGGTATAAAGAATAAGATCTTCAAGAATGATGATGTTGAGATGATTGCTAAATTGAGATTCCAAGAATGTAAGATTTGTCCACTTATAGATAGAGAAGGTAAGAGTTGTGCAGTACCTAAGTCAGCACCTTGTTGTTCAGATTGTGGTTGTAGTTTAGGATTAAAGATAAGAGCTATGTCAGCTAGTTGTCCAAAAGGAAGGTGGGAAGCAATTATGCCTGCAGAAATGGAGAACAAACTTAAGAAACAACTTTACTTTGGACATGAAGCTAAAAAAGCACATGATGAAAAGATTAAGAAAGCAAAGGAGGAACATTTCAAAAAATTAAAAGAACAAATAAAACAAAGAGATGCCGGTAATATTTAAAGAAGAAGGTCATATTTATGAAAGTCTAAATGAAGATCTTGAGAAAGATCAAATTAAATGGACTAGTGTAACTAGTTTTATAGGTATGTTTAAACCTAAATTTGATAGAGACGGACAATCAAAGAAGTCATCTAAGAATAAAAGATCAAAATGGTATGGTATGACTCCTAAAGAAATTATTGCTGCTTGGGATGGTGAAACAGATAGAGCAATTAAGTTAGGTAATTGGTATCATGATCAGAGAGAAGAAAATCTTTGTGAGTTTAATACTATTGAAAGAGATGGTGTTGAGGTACCAATAATAAGACCTATATCAGATGATAAGGGAATTAAGATTGCCCCTGAACAAAAACTAAAAGATGGAGCATACCCTGAACATTTTGTTTATCTAAAGTCATTAGGATTATGTGGTCAAGCTGATTTAGTATCTATAGTTAATAATAAGATTAATATTTTAGACTATAAAACTAATAAAGAAATAAAGGAAAAAGGATTCACTAATTGGGAAGGTATAACATCCAAGATGTATAATCCTGTAAATAATCTTGATGATTGTAATTTACAACATTATAATTTACAGATGAGTTTATATGCATATATAATTAAAAAACATAATCCTAAACTTAAGATAGGTAAATTACAGATACAACATGTATCATTTGAGAAGGAAGGTGAGAATGAATTTGGGTATCCAATATCAAAATATAATGAACAAGGAGAACCAATAATAAAAGAAATTAAAATATATAACCTACCATATTTAAAAGATGAGATTGATAGTCTTGTTATGTGGTTAAAAGATAATCCACAATGTTAGTAAAATTATTTGATGTACAAAACGGAAAAGTAATTCCTTCAGAACACTGTTACTCTATAAAAACTTTAAAGAAAATAATGGATGAATATCCAGATACATATATGTCTGTATATTTATATATATTTTATATGACATGTCCTGATCCAGATATGAACCCATTTTTTAATATGACTGAACATGAGAAAGAAGATATAATTATTGAAGAGATAGACTTTGAAGAATCTACAGAAGATGAAATCATCACTAATGCTATAAAATTATGCACTGAATTATATCATACTCCAACATATAGAGCCTATAAAGGTATTAAAACTATGCTTGATAGATTAGCTAGATATATGGAGAAGACACAAATAGAACATGGTAGAGATGGTAATCTTACTGCATTAGTAAATACAGCTGCTAAGTTTGATAGTATTAGACAATCATTTAAAGGAGCATATAATGATATGAAGGATGAGCAAAAAAGCCAAGTTCGTGGTGGACAAGGTTTAGCATATGATCAATTATAATAATTAAAACCAAATAGAAATGAGTAAAATTAGACCAGTGGGAGATAGAATCCTAGTTAAACAACACAAAGCAAAAGAAACATATGGTGATACAGGAATATATATTGCAGAGAGTAATCAAACAAAAGATGATAGAGGTACTGTAGTTGGAGTTGGTGAAGATGTAAATGGAATATATGAAGGTGAGGTTGTATTATTTAATCAATTTATACAACCAGTTAAAGTATCTCATATGGATGAAGATCATATACTACTTAAACAACAAGATATATGGGCTATAGAGGATGAGTAGAATAATTCCTACATATAAGAATGGTGAATGGGATATTACTGAATTTGAGTCTGATGAAGAATTTAGAAAGTATCTCATTTTACTTTTTAAAGAACCAGGACAGTATGATTTTGATGAAGTTGCTTTACTATTTAATGAACAAGCAACCTTATTTAATAAACAGGGATTCTATTGTAATAAACCTTTTAGATCAAAAGACTTTAATAGTTATTGGAATGATCAGAAGGATAAATGTAGGAATGGTGTACTATATCATGGTAAGAAGAATATATTCTATCTTACCAGAGATTATTATATGTGGTTAAATTTCTTACCTATCTTTGATAAGGAGGAAAAGAAATATGGGTTTGCTAAAGTTAGAGATGCTCAGTATCATATGGCTCTTTATGAGATGTTAGCAGAATTACATTTTAAACATGCAGCCATTCTTAAAAAACGTCAGATTGCATCTTCTTATTTTCATATGGGTAAACTTATTAATCAGTTTTGGTTTGAAGAAGGGTCTATATGTAAGATAGGAGCATCTCTTAAAGATTATATTAATGATAAAGGATCATGGAAGTTCCTAGATGAATATAAGACTTTTCTTAATGAGCATACTGCATGGTATAGACCGTGTACTCCAGAAAAGGTTTTATTATGGGAACAAAAGATTGAAGTTAGAATTAATAATAGAAAAACTAATAAAGGTTTAATGTCAAAGATACAAGGCGCATCTTTTGAAAAGAATCCAACCACTGGTGTTGGTGGACCTGTAACTTATTTCTTTCATGAAGAGGCTGGAATTGCTTCTAAGATGGATCAAACATATGAGTATATTAGACCTGCAATGACATCAGGTATGATGACCACTGGTATGTTTATTGCTGCAGGATCTGTAGGTGATCTTAAACAATGTAATCCATTAAAGGATATGATACTTAATCCACAAGCAAATGATATATATGCAATAGAAACTGATCTTATGGATGATAAGGGTGTGGTTGGGATTGCTGGATTATTTATTCCAGAACAATGGTCTATGCCACCACATATTGATCAATTTGGTAATTCATTAATCAAAGAATCTCTTGAGGCAATTAAAGATGAAAGAGCACAATGGGAGAAGGATCTTGGACCAGAACAATATCAATTACGTATATCTCAAAAACCTGTAAATATTGCTGAAGCATTTGCTTATAGACAGGCTGCTATATTTCCACAAAATATAATTGCTAGACAAATGAAGAAGATTGAGGATAAAGAATACTCATATGAGTTCATTGAATTAGAAAGAGATGAAAAAGGTATAGTGGCAAACAGAACAAAGAAACTACCTATATCTCATTTTCCAGTAAAGAAAAAAATGGAAGATAAAACAGGATCTATAGTTGTATGGGAAAGACCAATAGATAATCCTGGTTTTGGAACATACTATGCATCCATTGACCCTGTTTCAGAAGGTAAAACAACTACATCAGATTCTTTGTGTAGTATATTTGTATATAAAAATCCTGTGGAAATCACAAGAGATACTCCAGATGGTCAGGAGACATTCATTGAAAAAGATAAGATTGTTGCATCTTGGTCTGGTAGATTTGATGATATAAATAAAACACATGAAAGATTAGAACTAATTGTTGAATGGTATAATGCATGGACAATTGTTGAAAATAATATATCTCTCTTTATACAACACATGATTGCTAGACGTAAACAAAAGTATTTAGTTCCAAAACAACAAGTGTTATTTCTAAAAGATCTTGGTTCAAACAGAACAGTATATCAGGAATATGGTTGGAAGAATACAGGTACTTTATTTAAGAGTCATCTTATATCTTATGCAATAGAATATATAAGAGAAGTTATAGATGAAGAGTTAGATGATAACGGAGAAGTAATAAAACAAACCTTTGGAGTGGATAGAATTCCTGATCCAATGTTATTAACTGAAATGTCACAATATTATCCAGGATTGAATGTGGATAGACTTGTAGCATTTTCTGCATTAGTTGCTTTTGCAAAGGTACAACAGTCAAATAGAGGGTATTTAAAACGTAAAGAGAGTGATAAGTCATCAAATAACTTGGATAATTCCAAAAATTTGTATAAATTATCTATGAACCCTTATAAGAATATAGGAAGGAAAAGACAATTATCAAAAGGTAAAAAGTTTAAAAAATCACCATTTAAAAATATAAAATGAAAAATTACTGGATTACAACAACGTCATGGGGGGATATTACCATTAATTATATCTTAAATAAATAAAAACAATATGCAAATATTTAATGCTCTTCAATTAAAAAAAGGTGCAAAGGCCAAGCAATCTAAATATCCTGCTACGTCAAGTTTATCTCAACCTATTCAATTTCTATCAGCTAAAAAGAAAAATTTAGATTGGGCAGCTTGGAATCTAGATTGGCTAGAAACACAAGGGATGGAATTCTTAAGAAAGAATTCAAGAAAACTTCTTAAGAATTATAAATTAGCTAAAGGTATAATTGATAGGTCAGACTATATTGTTGAGGAAGATAATCAGTATAAAGAATTAATGGATGTTCTAACAGAAGAAGATGAATCTGCATTAGAACTTAAGTTTTATCCTATAATCCCAAATGTAATAAATGTTCTTTCAGGTGAATTCTCAAAGAGATTTTCAAGAGTTCAATTTAGAGCAGTGGATGATCTATCATATAACGAGATGATGGAAGATAAAAGATCATTAATAGAAGAAAATCTATTAGCTGATGCAGAACAAAAGATGACGCAAAAGATGATTGAGATGGGAATGGATCCATCAGCAGCTGAAGCTCAAGAACAATTAGCACCAGAAAGACTTAAGTCATTACCTGAGATAGAACAATTTTTTCAAAAAGATTATAGGAGCCTAGTTGAAGAATGGGCCACTCATCAGATGAAAGTTGATGAAGAAAGATTTAAAATGCAAGAGCTTGAAGAAAGAGGATTTCGTGATATGCTTATTTGTGATAGAGAATTCTGGCATTTCCGTATGCTAGAAGATGATTATGATGTAGAGTTATGGAACCCCGTATTAACTTTTTACCAAAAGTCTCCAGATATAAGATACATTGCAGATTCAAACTATGCAGGTAAATGTGAATTAGCTACTATATCAGATGTTATTGATTCTTATGGATACTTAATGTCAAAAAAACAATTAGAATCTTTAGAATCAATTCATCCAGCTAAATCAGCTATCTATATGAATTATCCAGTTCAAAATGATGGATCATTTTATGATGCCACTAAATCTCATGCGTGGAATACTAATGCACCATCATTAGCATATAGACAATTTATGAGTAACTGGGATGCAAACCCAGGGGGTGGAGGAGATGTAGTGTCACAAATATTAGGTCAAGGTGAAGATATTGCTTCTTGGGGTAGTACTGATATGTTAAGAGTATCCACTATCTATTGGAAGACACAAAGAAAAGTGGGTCATCTTACAAGAGTATTTCCTGATGGAGAAGTGGAACAACTAATAGTTGATGAAAACTTTAAGATGACACATAAACCAATCTATAATACAACACTGTTTAAAGATAAGACAAAGGATAATCTTGCTGAAGGGGAACATGTGGATTGGATATGGGTGAATGAAGTATGGGGTGGAGTTAAGATAGGTAGGAATTTACCTGGTTCATGGAGAACAGAAACAACAACAGATTTTGATCCAATATATCTTGGTATAAATAAAGAAACTCCAGGGAGAGTACAATTTCAATTTAAAGGAGATAACAACCTATATGGTGTTAAACTCCCAATTGAAGGAAGAGTGTTCTCAGATAGAAATACAAGATCAACATCTTTAGTTGATCTAATGAAACCTTACCAGGTAGGGTATAATATGGTTAATAATCAAATAGCAGATATACTAGTGGATGAATTAGGTACTGTTATTATGTTTGATCAAAATGCATTACCGCGTCACTCAATGGGAGAAGACTGGGGTAAGAACAATATGGCCAAAGCATATGTAGCAATGAAGGACTTTGGTATGTTACCATTAGATACTTCAATAACAAACACTGAAAATGCTACAAACTTTAATCATTATCAAACTTTAAATCTAGAACAGTCAGGAAGATTAATGTCTAGAATCCAATTAGCAAATCATTTTAAGAATCAAGCATTTGAAGCAATTGGTGTTAATCCACAAAGAATGGGGCAAGAGGTGGCAAGACAAACAGCCACTGGTGTAACACAAGCTATTCAAGCATCATATGCACAAACAGAGATGTATTTTATACAACATTCAGATAACTTAATGCCACGTGTACATCAAATGAGAACTGATCTATCACAATTCTACCATAGTAAAATGCCAAGTGTTAGATTAAATTATATATCTAGTGAGGCAGAAAAAGTAAACTTTACAATTAATGGAACAGAATTATTAATGAGAGACTTTAATATATTCTGTACCACTAAGACAAATCATAGAGCTATACTAGAACAATTAAAACAAATGGCTCTCACTAATAATACTACAGGTGCAAGCATCTATGATCTTGGAGGTGTTATTAAAGCTGAATCAATTGCTGAAGTATCAACTATTCTTAAGAGTGCTGAAGAAAAAGAACAAGCACAGAAACAGCAACAAATGCAACAACAACAACAAATGCAAGAGCAACAGATTCAAGCTCAAGCTCAAGAGAAAGCAGCTGAACGTGAGTTCTTACAAACAGAAAGTGCTGAAGAACGTAAGAAGGATCTTCTGGTTGCAGAAATTAGAGCTGCTGGTTATGGAGCACAAGCTGATATTAATGAGAATCAACAAAGTGATTTCCAAGATGCAATGCGTGATATGGAGAATAGAGATCAATATAGAGATCAAATGGAGTTTAAAAGAGAGGAGTCAGCTAGAAAGGGTTCTTATGAAAACTCTAAACTAGAAGTTGAGAAGTCAAAATTAGCAACTCAACGTGAAATAGCTAATACAAATCTTGAAATTGCACGTGAGAATAAGAACAAATATGACGCTCCAAAATCTAAGAAAGATAAGAAAAAGTAAGGATAGCTATATACTACCAAAAATCTTTATATAAAATAAAATTTTTAAGGTTTATTAAAAAAAATCTTATTATATTATATATGTATAACCAACAAACATAAACCAACAAAACCAAAATATTATGTCAAACGAAACAAAAACAGTTGTAACTAAAGTAGAAAAGGTGGATGTCAACCTTGATGAGATCTTTAATGGAGCTCCATCAGCAGATTCAATTACCTTACCTGAAGAAGACACTAAAAAACCTAATGTATTCTCAAGAAAGAAAGATGTAGATATGTCTTTTATAGATAAACCTATTGAAGATGTGAAAGAGGAAGTAGAAGAAGTGGCGGAAGAGGAAGTAGAAGAAACCACTAAAAAAACTGAAGATAAAAAAGATGTAGTTTCTAAAGAACAAATTGATGAGCTTTTAGGAGATAATCAAACTGAAGATGAAGAAACAGAACAAAAAGAAACTAAGAAGAGAGGTAGAAAGCCTATTAGTGGTATAGCTGATGTCTTTAATAAATTAATTGCAGATGATAAAATTGTAGGATTTGATGATGATAAAGATTTAAATGATTATAGTGCAAAAGATTTTGAAGAACTTATTCAAGCTAATTTAGATGAAAGAGCTAATGCAGTGAGAAGAGAAACTCCAAAACAATTCTTTGATAGTTTACCACAAGAATTACAAATTGCAGCAAGATATGTTGCAGATGGAGGAACAGATTTAAAAGGAATATTTAAAGCATTATCTGTAGTTGAAGAAACTAGAGATTTAAATGTTAAAGAAGAAAGAGATCAAGAATATATAATTAGAGAATACTTAGGAGCTACAGGTTATGGTACTCAAGAAGAGATCTCTGAAGAAATAGAAGTATGGAAAGATCTTGGTAAACTTGAAACACAAGCAAACAAGTTTAAACCAAAATTAGATAAGATGCAAGAAAAGGTTGTTGCTGCTAAACTTCAAGAACAAGACATGAAGAAAAAACAACAAGAACAAGCATCTCAAAATTATATGCAAAACGTATATAATACATTAAAAGATGGTAAAGTGGGTGGTAGTAAAGTTGACAAAAAAGTACAATCACTTCTCTATAACGGATTAGTTAATCCAGCATATCCATCAATTAGTGGACAAAACACAAACTTATTAGGACACTTATTAGAGAAGTATCAATTTGTTGAGCCAAACTATGATCTAGTATCAGAAGCATTATGGTTACTTGCAGATCCAAATGGTTATAAATCTCAGATAATGAAGAAGGGTGCAAATAAAGCAGTTGAACAAACTGTAAGAAAATTGAAAAGTGCACAAAGCAATAGAGCTACTGCAGCACCGGTTGATAATGCTGAAAGTAAAGAGAGACCAAAAAGAAAGATCTCAAGAGCTAATAAGAATATGTTCAAAAGAATTTAAAACAATAAAACAACAATAACTAAATTAATTAATTAAAAAAATTTGAAATCATGCCACAAAACCCAAAAAAACATTATTCAACCGCTGTATATGACTTTACAGTAGATGGAGGAGCACATGCAGCAACGAATCACATAGCGTTAGCTGACAGTGCAACTTTTCCAGAAGATGCTTATGTTACAGACATTACTATGTATACGTATAAAGACGTAGCAGGATCATCTTCAACATTACAGATCATTTTAGGTGAAGCAGCTAACACTACATCTGACATGCCTCTTACTGCAGCAATAGCAGAAGCAAGTTTTGCTGATGAATCAGTACAAGCTTTATTAGTTCCTGCTCCAGGAGCAAAACTCAAAAAAGCTAGTGTTGTAAAACTAGATGTTGGAACTGCAGACTTAACAGCTGGTAAAATCTACATTATTATAGGTTACTTTATAGGTTCAGCATTAGAATCATAAGAATAAAAAAAAACAACAATAACAATAACAATAATTAATAACTAAAAACAATCAAAAATTATGGCAACTCCAGTATTAAATAATGGGATTTTCCTAAGAGATACAAACTACAAAGCTAGTTCTCATGTTGATTCTTACCACCTAACTGAATTGTTAGGATCTGCTGAACCTATGGATATGGGACCAGTAGACTTATGGGCTATGACACAAAAGGTAGAAATGCCTTTGTATCAGTTAGCTTCATTTGGAGGTAATAACACAATTATGGTAGACAACGCTAGAGGTGAGTATAAATGGCAAACTCCAGTAGCACAAGACCTTCCTTATTCATTAGGGAAAATTGATAGTGTAACAGACACAGCAGGAACTATCAGAGGTATAGATGGTCAGACCTTTAAAATCTTGTTAAGTGCAAGAGCATTTGGACACGGTGATATTATTACTTATGACAAGTATAATGGTTTAGAACTTTACGTTACAGCTGATGATATTTTACCATCAGGTGACGGATATGTTTATACCGTACAACTTGTTAACAGTAACAATACAGCAGGTCTAGCAGACAAGTACCTAGTGTCAGGAACTAAATTCTTTAGAAAAGGTTCTGCACGTGGTGAGTATGGTGAAAGATTCTCAGATCTTACAACAGGAACAGGTTTCCGTGAATTCTACAACTTTGTAGGAGGAGCAGAAGCACACGTTCATTATTCAATTTCTTCAAGAGCAGACTTAATGCTTAAAGGAGGAATGAATGCTGACGGTTCAATTCCTGTAACAGAGATTTGGAGAACATTTGATCAAGATGTTGATCCTTCAGTTTCTTCATTAGAGAGTATGGTTGAAATTATGGGTGCTGATTATGTACGTAGAGCATTTGATAATGGAAACTTATCAAGAACTTTCTTAACTAACTTAGAAGCTGCACACTTGAATAAAATTGCAAGTGACATTGAGACTTACTTAATGTGGGGTCATGGTGGTAGAGTTAGACAAGACGGTCCAGATGACATCAGAATGTCAGTTGGTCTTTGGAAGCAATTAGATAACTCTTATAAGAGAATCTATAACAAATCTTCTTTCAGTTTAGATATGTTCAAAACTGAACTTTATAATTTCTATCAAGGTAAAGTTGAATTAGAAGGACCAGATCCACAACGTACATTAATTGTACAAACTGGAATTGGTGGAATGAAACTTGTTAATGACGCAATTGCTAAAGAAGCAGCTGGATTAGGTAATAACTACGTAATCAATGCTGATTCAAATGGTATTGTATCAGGATCAGGTATGGACTTAGGATTTGGATATGCATTCACATCTTACGTTATTCCTTTCTTAGCTAATGTTAGATTTGTATTAAATCCAGCATTTGACAACTTACATACTAATGATATTGAAAATCCACTTATTGATGGAAGACCATTAAGCTCTTATAGCTTTATTATCTTTGACATCACTGAGTCAGGAAATGACAACATTCACTTGTTGAAACTTTCTTGGGATAATCAATTGAAATGGTTCTACCAAAATGGTACTATGGACTATATGGGAAGAACACAAGGGTTTGCATCATCAGGTAACTTTAACGGATACCGTGTAATGATGACACAGACAATGCCTTCTATTTGGGTGAAAGATCCAACTAAGGTATTAAAAATAGTAATGAAAAATCCAGTAACAGGAGGATCATTCTAATATTGACCATGATAAAAGGGGAGGGTTATTCCTCCCCTTTATATCATAAAAACATTTTAAAAACCAATTAAAACCAAATTAAAGATGGCAAAAAAGAAAAACACACAAGAAACATTTATTGATTCAACTACAACAGTTGAACCAATAAAAGAGATTACCATGATTGAAAAATATCAAGAAGGTAAAGATCAGGCAATTGCAATACGTACATATTTTGATGGAGATATAGAAAATATGGGATTAGAAAATTATGGTATGTCACTCTTTGAAGGGGTGATGTATGAAGAAGAATTATCTTGTCTAGAAGTAAATGGTATCAAAAGATATATAACAGGACTTAATGAATTTGCACCTGAAATAAAAAAGTTATCTCCTACAAAGAGAGATGCAAAAATAAAAGAAATTAGAAAAGCTGTTACAATTCTTGAGAAAGATTTAGCAGCAAATATTCTAGATCCAGATGATCCAGAGTTTTGGAATAAGGTAAAGTTACTTAGACATGACAATTTTGATTTTTGGGGTAAAATAAGTATGAGAATTGGAAATGATCCAGTATACTTAGACCCAACTGCTGATCCATATGATCTTATTAAGATATATGCTATTGAAGCTGGTGGATTTTCAATTGTAGCTAAAAACTTAAGAGATGCAAAAAGTAAACCAGGATGTAAATTTTATCTTGATAAATTAGAAGACACTGTAAGTACAAGAACAGAATTATCTAAATTAAGAAATAGAGCATTAGCTGCATTAACAGGAATGTATGATTCAGAGAATACTAAATTATATTATGTTGCTAAAATTGTAGATGCAAATAGTACACAATATAATAAATCAACTGCTAATGATATAATTTATGAATCTATGGATAAATTTATTCATGGTGATGGTCATGATACTAGTCAAAGAAGATCTGCACAAACATTCTTAGATGCATCAAGATTAAGTATGGAAGATTTAAAACTTAAAGCAATTATAAAAGATGCTAGTGGTTATAGTTTAATAACACATAAAGCAGATGGATGGATTTATTTTGGTTCTGTTAAAATGGGTAAAACTCAAGATCATTGTATAGAATGGCTTAAGAATCCATTAAATGAAGAACACTTAAATAGTTTATTAAGTCAAGTTGAATATTACTGGAATATGTAACCATGATTAACAATACTACACTACAAATAAAATTTAGACAAAGATTAAATAAACTAGCCAGTAATGATTTTGATAATATAGAATGCTGGCAAATTGTTGAGTCTTTTAATAAAGCACAAATTGAATGGTGTAGAAGACAGTTACATGGAAATAATATGTATAAAGAAGGAGATGAAATGTCAAAGAGACGTATTGATGACATGCAACCTCTTTTAGTAACTCAGGGACTTACCACCACTCAACAGACAGATTTTGTTGAGTCAACTAATTTTCCTGATAATTATCTAGAATATAAAAGAGTTTCTGCTGAAGCATCTACTGAATGTTGTCCTGCAGTATACCCTCCTGATAATAGTGGAGGTGGTCCACCAACAGTGGGAAGATCAATGACAGTTTATCTATCTGAAGTAGCTAACTTAGATATAATTATGAGAGATCCCTTAAAGAGACCTGATTTTGAATGGGGAGAAACATATTGTACAATACAGGATAATAATGTAAGGATATATAAAAGAGATTTTGATATTATTAATCCCTTATTAATATATTATAGAAGACCAAGAGAAATACAGATAGAAGGTTGTGTAGATCCTTATACATTAGTTACATCTCCTACAGATGTTATATGTGAATTCAAAGATGATATTGTAGAAATATTAATTGATGAAGCGTGTTCTATTATAGCAGGAGATATAAATGATGTGAATCAATACATTAGAGGTAGTGGTTCAGCAGAAAAAAATAATTAATATATTGCTTATCTAGAGAAAAAGTTGTATATTATATGTATATCAATATTAATATTAATCAGTTGAGATAAGACTCAACACAAAACAAAAACAAAATGGCTTATTTTAATCATGCGTTTAGCAAAGCATTTTATGCTAAGACGCAAAATCAAACAACAACAGAGACTACTGCTGACTTAGGTGGGGGTGGTACTCTAGGAGAATTTGCATTTGCAGATGCTTCTTACAAAATTATGAATGCTGCAGGAGTTGCTGGTACTGCAGGTGGCTTCTATTTAGCACAATCATCATTTCAGACTGTTGATACTATTGGTAACAATCCAGGACATGGAGGTTACTCAGAGTCTCACAAATCTAAAATGATTCTTAAGAAATATATCTCAGATATGTGGATTTCAGATTGTACAAACGAAACTGCTTCAGTTTATGAAGTATTAATTGCACCTACTGCTGCTGGTATGTCTTGTTTCCCATGTGGAACAGATCCTATCTTGAGAGTAGATGTTAAAGGTACTGCTGCATTAAGACTTTTAAATCATAATGCTTATCAATCTTTATCTGGCTCATTACCAATGTTTGGATCTTCAGCTGCAACTGCCGCTGCTACAGAACCAACTAATGGTGTTGACATGTGTTGTGTAACACAAGATTCAACTCACTCTGGTATTGCTCCTTCTATTGTAGCTCTTAACTGGGTAGATCAATTTAACAATGATCCAATCATGAGTAAATTAGGAACTGCTGAATTGCAAATGAATACTATTGGTGCTCCAACTGTATTTGCTGCTGCTACTACTGCACAATTAACTGTAATTTATGGTGCTGGTGCTGAAGGAGTTAGTAATGATGCTGCTGCTACTTCTACTGCTGGTGCTTATAGTCTTAATAAGTATAAAGTAGTTATTTCATTAAACACTAGTTGTGAACTACAAACTCAATTTACTTCTTGTTCATTTGATACAAGAGACTTCTATTTAATGGGTGGTCTTAAGGTAATAGCTGATTTACAAGATGAAACTGGACAACCATGTGTTGCTTGTCAAGGATATGTTACTCCTTCAGAATCTTCTGCATTTAAACAACGTAGAACATCTTCTGATACAGCAATTAATGATATGCTTTTAACTGAAAGCTACATGCAATCTCCTTACAATCAAGGTAACAGAGATTCTAGTAGAATGAGAGAGCAAGAGCAAATGTCAGGTATTGTAACTGAAATGGGAAGAGACTCTACTACTTCAACATGTAATGGATTCTACAGAGTATATCACTTATTACATAGTGTACCAAGATTTAACAATCCTACTGGTGTATTTGATAATGATCAATATCACTACAAAGTGTATGTTAAATGTACAGGTGCTTTAGCAACTCTTGATGCAGATTGGTTAGCAATAGCAATTGATGCAGGAGTTATGAAATTTGACGGTGCAAGTGTTGTAGCAACTGTTGCTGATCTTGAAGCAAAAGGTGGAGACTACTAATAGTTAACACACTATATACAACTTTAAAAGGGGGGCAGAAAAATCTGCTCCCTTTTTATTTTCTTTTATCTAGAATATTTTGTATATTATAATGTAACGAGTGTATACTTTCTAAAATAATATTTCTATGGCAGTCAAACATATATTGAGTCTAGACATCCCAGGTGGTGATTGTAGTGCGAATTGTGAACTATTATCTATTATTGATACAAGTCAATATAACTCTAATCTAGGAGTTAGTTGTCCTGAAATATCAATCACACCTCCAGGTTGGAATTCACCAAAAATAATTGAAACAACAGTCTTAAAAAACTCAGCAGGTGCATGGGAGGGTTTTGGTAGATTAGACATAAGTAATTGTGCATTAGGTTTACAAACAACAAGTTGTTCATCTGCAAGAACGTCAATAAATGATGGTGTTTATGTTATTAAATATAGTGTTTCTCCAAATGATAAAGCTTATGTAGAGTATAACCATCTAAGAACTACAGAGATACTTACTACATATTATAAAAAATTATGTGAATTAGATGTAACTCCATGTGAACCTACATCTACATTTAAAAACTTAATGGCTGAAATGAAATACATCAGAACATTAATTGATGCTGCTAAAGCTAAAGTTGAGTATTGTCAAAGTCCAAATGAAGGAATGGAACTTTATAATTTTGCAAGAGCAAAACTGAAAAAGATTACTTGCTCAGTATGTTGCTAATATTTAAATAAATAAAATATGAGTTGCAAAAAGAAGACAAACCAAGAAATAGAGAAGCAAATAAATATAGAACAAGAATTTGCAGATTTAAGATTTAGAGATATGAGATCATCCAGATATGGTCTATCTCCATGCTGTCCTTTAGATAAGTTAGAAAAAATAACTTCAAGAAAAGAATTATGTGATTGGAATGATAATAAATTACCAGTCTATGTTGATAAGTCATATATAGATTCTACAAAAACAGGATATGAAAGTTATAAGTGGCTATTTGAAAATGTCACTATTCCAGACTGGGTTCAAAAAGTATGTAGGCCTTGTGATCCTCTTAACTCTACAGTAATTACCACAACATCTGCAATGACTTTAAATATGGCATCAGCTGTTATTGATGCAGATGTTAAATTAATAAGAGATACAACAAAAATTTATATATTAGCAAAATATGATGGAACAATATCAGCTAATCAAACATCAACATATTTTACTGTAGGTTATGGTGTAATTCCTGCTGCAACATTAGATATGAGTATAAGAGTATATGGAAATACCAATGCAGTAGATCCTAAAAATGGAGCTGATATAGGTGAAGTATTAACAATAATTATTGATGTAAATGGAGATGGTTCAGAACTACTTCAAATAGAATCTACTTCTATTTCAGGATGGAATCCAAATCAGTATACACCTACTGTAACTAGAACATTAGCAGATTTTGGAACTAAAGCACCATGGTGTACATATGGAATTAGTACAGATTGTACATTTTGTGGAGAAGCTTCAACCCCAGATTTAGATATGTACTTCTTCTATGATGGTACTTCTATGGGAGGAACAGCTGTTGTACAAGCATGGGAAACTGTAGAGACTTGGATAGGAGGATTAAGAGCATTAGGAGCATTTGTAGGTAAGTCATATCATTCAATTATTAGAGGTGAGAGATGGTTAGACTGGGCTATATCCCCATATACAGGTGCATTAAATAATGCAGGTACTTGTGGAGGTGGTTCTCCTGATTTTGGAGATGCAGGTGGTGTTGATGATGCTCATACTCCAGTAACAACAACTGAAGTATTTTGGGGTGTATTAGATTATTTTCAGAATGTTGCTCCAGGAGCACCAATTGAATTTTATGGAGGTTTAACTGCTGGAGTTAATGTTGTTTCTACATATAGTACTGGTATGACACCATCAGGGAATAATGCTGTTTCAACTGGTTTAGCTCCAATGGTAACAAGTAAAGAAGTGTTAACTGTATGTTTTGCTGATGAATCAACTACTACCGGTGGTCCTCATCAACCATATCATAGTTCTTCAGGAGCAACACCAACATGGGATCTTGCAACACAAAGTTCTGCAGGATCAGCTTCTGGAACAGGTCAAGGATTACCAACACCTTGTTGGGTTGCAGATTATAACAAATTTACTATAGAACACAACAAACACTTAGCAAAAGGAGTTGATTATAAAGCTAGTTATTATATGTATGTTTCAAGACCTCTGGCTGGATCACCGGGTCCTGCAAGAGAACAATTCCCTTTACATGTTCTTGGAGCAATAGATTCAGGAGATAATCCTGTTGGATCAGGTATATTAACTACAGCACCTACAACATCTTTTGGTGCAGGCTGGCTTAATGCATCTACAGTACCACCATCAGGAGAAACTGAGAATCCTTATGTCAAAAATAATGTTGGAAGACTAGATTTAAAAGGATGGGGATATAGTGTTGAAGCACCAGCAGTTGGATTTACAAAAGAACATTTTATTAATGGTTTAGAAGGATTTTGGGATCCAGGAGATCAGGAATGTATAGATGATGCAGAGTGTGTGATAATATATGTTAAGGATACAGATGGTAATGCCCTAGAGTGTTATCCAATTTATATAGATAATAGAGAAGTGGGAATGACAGATGAAGATGGGTTTTATGTACACAAAGAATATTTTGCTAGTACTAATACAAATCACTCAATAGATATATGTCATTGTTTCACAACAACAGGAGCTTGTAATCAACAGAGAATAGATATAACAGTAACACCTGAAGAAACAAAGGTAGTATGTACTCCATTAACTGTTGATTGTACACCTGAGACATAATACTAATAGTAAAACAACTTGGTTGTTTATTAAAACTTTTGTATATTATAATGTATACATGTAATAATCTACAGCTACAAAAATAATAATTATGGCCATAGGACGCACATCAAACGGTAAAACAGGATCACCCAAAATACCAAATACTTCAAACAGTACAAATGGATGTAGTGAAATATCATCAAATTGCATAATTTGGCAAGGGCCTGATATTGAAGGACTCAATCTTTGTAATGGTGATTCAATATCTAATGTGATATTTAATTTAGCTACTCAAGTATTTAATACTACTACTACATCACCTGGTGTAGATATTTCAACAATTAATCAAGCATGCTTAGTACAGAGATATGGAACTGCAAATAATATACAAATATTAATAAGTAATATTATTGATAAACTTTGTGAATGTTGTGAGAATGCAGGACAACAAGAAGATCCTTGTTCATGTAATATACCATTACCTGCATGTTTACAATACAAAGATGAACAAGGTAATCAGGTTACTAGTCTTCCTTTACATGATCCATCTACAGGAAATGGATATGCTGTTTATTTAGCAAATAGAATATGTGACAATGTATCAGCAATTACATTAATTAATAATAACTTAACAGCTCTTACAATTAGAGTTACAAATATTGAGAGAGATTGTTGTCATAGTCACACAGGTGGTGGAAGTGGTGGAGGAGAACCTCATGGAGCACAACAAAGAGTTGTTCCATCATTTGTAGGAACACCGGGAATTCCTCAATCTATTTCTAAAGTATTAGTTGCAACAGAAACTGCTGTTGGAGAACTACGTAATGCAACAGGAACACCTGAAGCAATAAATGCTGCATTAAATGTAGCACCATCATTAGGTGGTAGAGAGATACTAAGTGGTAAAGGAACAATGGCTGCAATACCTCAGTTCATAAATAATCCAGTAAATTTAGCACAATCTGTACAAAATTTATGGGTGACAGTAAATGATACAAGAAATGCTGTACAGAGTATGAAAGAAACAGTTGCTAATCCATTATGTGGAGATATTACATATACTGTTGCTGGATCTATTACTAGAATGCCTGAAACAGGAGCACTTAAAGATATTACTTTAGATTTTCAAGGATGTAGTATACCAGCAACATATACAGATTGTAATTCAAAAGGAACAAAAATAACTATTACAGATGCCTCATTAAATTCTATAGTAAAGTATGTTGATATATCTGGTTATTACCAAGATAATGCTGCATGGACTTTACCTACTGCCAGTATGGGTAATCTTGATTTAGGTAGTAACTATTCAGTACGTGTAGAATTCTGTGGAAGTAACGGAGATAATATGTGTCAAGAAATACAAAACTTTACTCTTGATAATGAACTAGTATGCCCAGATGTAATAATAGGAACAGTTACTGCAGATACAATTCCATACACAGTAACTAATATTCAAATTCCTGCAAATGCTGGACATTCAATATCAGTGTTATTAAGAACAAACTCAGGTAAAGTAATAGATTCACGTACTTATACTGCATTTGGATCTGGTATAAGTGGAACATTCTCTAACTTGAATGGTGCTACATTATACCAAGTATTTATTGAAGTAACACCTAAAGGCTCAAGTACTGCTACACAATGTGCTATACAAAATGTTTCTACTACAGCTCCAGTATGTACTTCATCAAATATGACATCAGCTGATACAAATTGGATTGTAAGTGCTACAGCAGAAACAAATTTACAATCAGGTGCAAATTCTATTGTGCTTGGATCATATAATGATGGTTCTGGTAGTTTGACAAGATGGACTGCAGGTTTTGATTCATCAAACCAACCTATTTTAACACAAGATACAGCAGTAGAAAGTATAACAGGATGGGTACATAATGGAGATTTTGTAAATCCTCAGATGAGTACTGAACCACTTTTTATGACAGGTCTTGCAGCATCACCAATGACACCTACAGGAATTGGAAGAACAGATAAAGATAGTGGATGGAAATATTTTGGTACATTGCAAGATCCAACAGGTAATTTATTTTATGTATATGCTAGTGTTAACTCAACTTCACATACTATAAATAATATAGTATTTGGATGTAATTGTTCTGGTTTATATATTAGTCCATCTCAACCAACCTACTATTGTCCAAAAGGTGGAAGTGTAGAAACAACAATGGATGCAATAGGATATACACAAGGTAGTGGAGGATATACTTGGACTGTAAGTGTACAACCATCTCATGGTTCTGTAACAATTGCATCAGGTTATCCAACTGCAAGTCAAGCTAAATATATTTATTCACAAGATACCACTAATATGGTGGGAGATTCATTTACTTTATCATTAGTGAATGAATGTGGTGCAGCAGTTAGTACAAGATGTATCCCTATATTACCAACATCAAGAATTAAATATACAAGTAGTGATGTTATAGTATTTTTTGATACTACAACTATAACAGAAGCAAATGCAGTTAAAGTTAAAACTTCACTTAATAATATTAGAAATGGATTTACTGGTTCATTAAAACCTAATTTTTATTATGTTGCATTAGTGGGATCTGGAACAACACCATCAGGAGATTATTTAAAACATGTTAGAGCTTGTATTGAAAACATTGGTGCATCAACAGCTCCAACGTCAGTAACAAAGGCTGTAACTATTTCTTCAGCAGGAACATGGTGGACAAATGTTATGGAAAGTGGTGCAACATTACCAACCTATTGGTCAGGAGCAACTGCAACCTTCCCAACAGATATTAAAATAATGTCATTCACTAATAATATTACAAGTTCTGGTAGTGGTACATATAGTACAACAGCTACAGTTCCAGCACCAGCATCATGGACTGGTTTTGGACCTACAGCAAGTGGTGGATCTGGAACACAACAATATGAAGAAGATTATGATGCTATAGTAGATATGATGTCAGGTGTAACACCTACAAGTGCATGGGGACTAGATGTTGTAGCTAAAGCTGATATTCCTTGGATATCTGGAACTATTCCATTTACATTTAATCAAGTTATTGTAAATATTCTCTCAGACGATGCCTTACAAACAGCAGCATCAGCATTACAAATGTTTGCTGCACTTCAAGGAGATGTATTATTATCTGCTGGTGAAATGTGTGGAAGTAGAATGGGATTAAAACAACACTCATGGGCTCCACTATTTGGTACTGGAATGAACCTTAACCCATATTTAAATACTGCAGTTGCAAGTGGAGGAACTCCATATGCACCAAGTGTAACTACAACTGCAGGTAATTCATTGAAAGGATTAAAAGATCAGATGAATAGTAATATATCAGCTCATACATATATAGAAAATAATGTAGAATTAGATAGTAGTTTAAATCCTGATATAATAACTTACTTCAGAGGAATGATGGGATTATTACCAACAGGTAGTGCAGGTGAACCAACTACGAAAGGATATGGTACTATAGGAGGTGGATCAGAATTTGGAACTGGTGCTTCTGCTGGTGCTGCTTGTACTGCAGCCGCTGTAGCAACATTTGGTAAACTATATACTGCTGGAGTTGATACAGCTGGTGGATCTGCGGATCCATTTACTACAATAGCAGAGGACAGAGCATATTTAAGTCCTGGAGGAGTGGTAAATGGTTATGGTGAATTAACAAATAACCAATGGTATGCAATTGCTCCTGGTACAGCTACAGTTAGTTATAGAGCTCAATATAAGAATCCAGCCTCTGTAGGTAAACATTGGGTAAGTATAACACAATGTACATAATAATTAAAAAATAAAGAAATGGCTTGTAATAATTGCGGAACAACTTCATCATCACCTTGTGCGTGTAATGATCATGCTTTAACAACACCTTGTGCATATAATAATTGTGATAGAAATTCAACTACAGAATTATGTGAAGATCTACAATGTGCTGAATGTGTATCATACTGTCAAGATAATTTTTGTGTAACAAACGCAGCTGGTCAAACATTTTGTGTAAATAAAGGAGAAAGATTAGATTTTATTCTACAAAAGATGGCCCTATTTATAAAAGATCCTGGTTGTTGGGATTCAAACATTGCACACATATGGGCAGATACAGTTGATACTACATCTGTTAAATTAATGTGGAGTGGAGTGCCTTTATCTACAACAGCAATAAATGTATATTACGGAACAGCAGCTGGAACATTTATATTAGCAACAACCACTCCATTAGGTGGTAATATATCAGAGTATACTGTTCCAGGATTACTCTCAGCTACAGCATATAAATTTAAAGTTGTTGCAACAACTGGAGCAGGAACATGTGACTCAGTAGAATTATTTTTAAGTACAATATAATAAAACAAAAGTAGAGAAAGTTTGTTGGTTTTAACTCTGCAATTGTTGGAAGCCCTGGAGAAATCTGGGGTTTCCTTGTTATATAATAAAAATTTTGTATCTTGCCAGCAATTTTAATCAAAAAATATTTATGGAATCATTACTAGACAAAATCAAAGCTTCCTTCAAATGGAAGAAAAATTCTGAATATTGTTCAGAAAAATTAAACATCAGTACAGAAGACTATGAAGCATTAAAGGATTATGTAAAATCTAAAGAGTTAGTAGAAGAAGGATCAACTTCCTATGAGTACAACTTAGAAAAAGGAGAAGCAAAGATGGAGGTTATGTCCTCATCTGAACCAAAAACTCCTGAAGAAATAATTGATATATTAAACATTGATACCACTCAATGGAAATTATCAAGTTATTGGAACAAGCAAATGGGTGATCATTGGAGGGTATCTGCAATGGTAACTAAACTAAAAGATAATGAAGTGGATAATGTTGCTGAATTATTAAAAGGTTTTAAACCAAAGAAATATAAAGAAGTTAAAAGAGTGGAAACTCCAGGTAAAATTAAAACAGCTGGAGTTTTGTCTTTACAGGATATACATTTTGGTAAAGAAGGAAATGAGACTATTGATGAATGTTTTGAAAAGACAGTGAAGGATCTAGTTAAGAGAGCATCAGATTCTCACTATTTAGAGAAAGTGTATTATGTCATAGGAGGTGATGTAATTAACATGGATACCTGGAGTGGGTCTACTACTAGTGGAACGCCTCTAGACAACTGTATGACAGCTACAGAGGCTTATACGCAAGCTTTTGATGCACTTCAGTGGAGTATTAACTACATTAAACAATTCTGTGATGAGTTACAAGTTATATATATACCAGGTAATCATGATAGATTATCATCATTCCATTTAGCTCACGCATTATCTAAATGTTTTGACAATCCAGAAATAGTATGGGATACTATATATCTAGAAAGAAAAGTATTTGTATATGAAGATAATTTCTTTGCTTTTGAACATGGTGATGTTAATACTAAAAATTCACTATTAGTTTATTCAATGGAGTATCCAAGACAATGGGGTAAAACTTTATATAGAACATTATATACTGGACATTATCATCATAAGAAAAAAATAGAATATATAACTGAACATGAGAATACTGGATTTATGTTAAAGATATTACCAAGTCTTTCACGTACAGATTATTACCATTATCACAATAAATTCATAGGATCTAGAAGATCTGGTGTATTGTCAATACATCATCCAAATAAAGGAGAAATATGTGAACTAACATATTCACCTGAATAAAGTTGAATAATTCCTCTTTTTTTTGTAAATTATACTGTATAGTGATATTATGATAAGTAATTTTAAAAAACCCAATTTAAATGCTCCAAGATACCGTGAAAAAGTATTAGGACTATTAAATGCGGAATTAATTAATGAGTTCAAAGAGAAGCATCCAATATATTCTCAAATTGATAATGATAAATTAAAAAAGATTATTAATTTATTTAATGAGAAATTATGGAAAGAAGTTATAGAGAATAGAGATGGAGTGGAACTTCCGGATTCATTAGGATATATTTTTATAGGTACATGTCCTGCAGCAAAGAGTGTAAACATGGATTATGCATTATCTAAAAAGTATGGTAAAGTCTTACAAAATAAAAACTGGGAAACTGATGGTAAAGTAGCTAAAATATTTTATACAAATTATTCTACTAAGTACCGTTTTAAAAATAGAGAGCTCTGGCAATTTACTGCAGTTAGACAATTTAAAAGAGCAGTGGCAAAGTCATATCCTGAAAAATGGACTAAATATATTAGAATGGAGAATAAGAAGAGAGTGGCAGATATGTATAAGAAAAAATAAATAGAAATTATGACAACAATAGGTGAAGTAGTCTCTAGAGTTAGAGAATCAATAAAAGCTGAAGTGCAAGATGCATTTGTCACTGATAGATATATTTATAGTCTTATATTAAAAAATGCTCAACTTTATATGAGAAGACAAGATAACTCTAATAAATTAATGAAGTTTAGTAGTGTATGGCAAGCACTACCATTTGTTGAATTAATAGAAGTTGATAAGGTTGAAGCAGAATGTAGTGGTATACAAAGTGGATGTACAATAAAAAGAACTAAAGAAAAACTTCCAGTGTTTATGGAAGGTTATTGGGGACCACTAATACGCACAGTAAGCTCAATAGATACATCAATTGAAGTACAACCCACTAATCCTGGTACATATACTTCAATGACTAAAACTACATCACATAAATATAATAAGACTAAATATTATTGGTGGTTAAATGATTATATTTATATTCCAAATGTAGAATGGGATGCTATTAAAGTTGAAGGTATTTTTGAAGGAGATATATCAGGATGGAATTGTGATGATAAAGATCTTTGTACTCCAAGATATTTACAGCAATTATATATACCAGAATTTCTATTTGCTGAGATAGAAACTCAAGTACTAAATCAATTAATGAATACAATGAAAATTCCTGCAGAAGATTCAGATAATAAAATAAATATAAATAGATAATGAGTGTATCACATAAATATAGAACGTTTGATCAGTTACTTGAAGATGTGTCTGTTGATTTTTCAACGCAAGCATTAGAAGGTATGATTGAACCTCAGCAATTAATTAAAGTTGCTACAAGAGTAAACTATGATCTAGGTTTAAGAATAAATAGAACTAGAGAAGCTGTTATAGATATTGAACACAGTAAAGGTCAATTACCAGAAGATTTTAATACTTTAAATTATGCATTCTGTTGTAATGAATATACAGTTAGTAATACACCTCCTGCTGGAACAACAATAGATACAACATATACAAAGTATGTGCCAGATCCAGGTGGACCAACTCAGTGTATAACACCAGCATCTTGTACAGATGTATGTGTTGTTCAAACTTGTCCTACAGGAACTACAATAGATCCAAAGACAAGAGAAACTACAACCACATATGGTGAAAATATAATTGTACAATTTGTTGGAGCAAGTCAATATAGAACCTACTCACATTATTCACCCCTAAGAATAACTAATGATAATAAAATAACGTGTGATTGTCCTAATATGGGAGTTCAATCAATACATCTTGCAGAAATTAGAGATAATTTTTTATTAACAAATTTTACAAAAGGAAATGTTTATATAAGTTATCAAGGAGCAATGGAAGATGATGATGGCAATCTACTAGTATTAGATCATCCATATTGTAATGAATATTATGAATATGCATTAAAAGAAAGAATCTTAGAAAATATGATATTCTCTGGTGAGAATATGTCATCTCAATTACAATTCATAACAGGTAAATTAAGAGCAGCTAGAAACAATGCTCTTGGATTTGTTAATACTCCTGATTTTGAAGAAATGAGAAAAATCTGGGAAGTAAATAGAAAAGCGCAATATCATAACTACTATAATATGTTTAAAAGCCATCCTACATTAGGAGGATAAAATAATACATAATGGCTGAAAAACAGAATACACCACAACCTCAGAGAACTACAAATATAGATACAGATATATTTGTTAAAGGAATGACCAAAGATCCAAATGCTAGTTTAGTAGGTAAGGATCAATGGACACATGCACGTAATGCAATAAATAATTCTACAGAAGGTGATGTTGGTACATTAGGAAATGAACCAGCAAATAAGGAGTGTTCATCCGCACCATTTACAATTATTGGTACAATTCATTTATATGGAGATAAATGGGTGTTATTCTCAACCAATAATACACAAAGTGTAATTGGTACATGGGATGATAGTGAATGTAAATATGAAGAAATAATAAATGATCATAGTTGTTATATGTGTGCTGATCAGTTTGCTGTTCCAGGTGTAGATGGTGGTGTTGCTCCATTTGGACCATGTCTAAACTTTAGTACTCAGCATTTAATTACAGGTGCAGCAAAAGAAAACTTTGATTGTTCATGGCAGGTATATTGGGATGATGGTGTAAATCCATCTAGAACATTAAATTTAGATAATATTCCTTGGCATAAAAGAGTAATATCTGATGAAGGTGCTGATTGTGTTATATATGAAACAATGAATCCCTTATGTTTAGATTGTGAACAAATAAGATTAGCTCCATTAGTAGATATTCCATGTATTACCTTATCTAAATCTAAAGATGGTGGACAATTAAGAAATGGTTCATATCAAGTGTTTGTAGCATATGCAGTTAATGATCAGATTGTAGGTGATTATTATGGTATATCAAACATACAACCTTTATTTGATCATGAAGATTTATCATCAGGATTAGAGATTAATATTACTAACCTAGATAAAGACTTTGAATATTTTCAACTAGTAATCTGTAGTTTTAATCAAGGAGAACAACAAGCAAAAAGTTTAGGATTCTATAGCACAGAATCATCAAATATAAGTATTGATTATATTAATCAGAAGTTACCTGCAGTTTCACTTAGCTTATTACCATTATCAACACCAGCATATGAAAAGTCAGATAAAATGTATGTTGTTAATGATTATTTAATAAGATCAGGACCTACAGAACAATTTGATTTTAACTATCAACCTTTAGCAAATAATATACATGTACATTGGACAGTAACAGAATTTCCTTCTGATTATTATAAGAATGGGGGTAGTAAACCTACATTCATGAGAGATGAACAATATTCATTCTTTATAAGGTTTGTATATAATACAGGTGAAAAGTCATCATCATATCATATACCTGGACGTGCTCCCTATAATTGGGCAGGTATAACAAATCCTGCTGGTGGAAACCCTAATGTATTAGATCCATGGCCTGGTAATAATGATTTAGGTACTGCCTCTTGGATAAATAATGGTTCTGTAGGACCACAAACTGCAGATAGATTATTTGAAGTACATAATACATCAGATGAGGGATGGAATTTTACAAACTTTACTGGAAATGATAATTTAACTGAGGATGGTGGAAGAATCATTAGAGAAGGTCACTTAGGATATTGGGAATCTACAGAAAGATACCCACAAGATCCTGTAAGATGGGGTGATTTATGTGGACAACCAATTAGACATCATAAGATGCCTGATGAATCTACAGCATATACTGAATTAATTTCTGATCCAGCTAGTGTTCCAGGAGGAGTAAGTCCTAATAATTATCTTGATAGGAGTTCAAATGATAATACAACTATTAATTTATTAGGAGTTAAATTTTATGGTATTGCATGGCCAAGATTTAATGGATCAACAGATGATGAATGTAGTCCTCCTAATGGTGCACCAGAAGGGGATCTTATTCCAAATATAGTTGGATATGAAATTTTAGTTGGATCAAGAGAAGGTAATAAGTCTATTATAGCAAAAGGTATTTCAAGAAACATGAGACAGTATCCTATTCCACTTGGTGCACAAGGTCATGAAATTGACCCAGGACAAGTACAGACAGGATATATAGCTAACTATCCTTTTAATGATTGTGGACAAGATGTATATCTAAGCACTTCTGCTAATTTCTCAAGTGTTAGATCAGGTAATGCCCTTAATGCAAATGCTTCACCTGCAACAAATACAGCAGGTAATGTATTTACCTTTCATTCTCCAGAGACATCATTTAATAAACCTTTCTTATCTCCATATGAATTTAAATCATATGGTATATGTACAGGTACAGCATATGGTAGATTTAAACCTTCTGAGTTGCATCCCCAACATAAGCTTCTTAGAAATGCATCAATGTGGATAGCTATTATAGTTGGTGTAGGTTATGCTATTTCAGAGATGAGAGGTAAAAGAAGTAAGCACTATACAATGCCAAAAGCTTTATCTATTGGTTTATCAGGTGAAGGACAACCAAGATCTGGTGGACAAAGTGGTTTTACAGCTGTAAATGGTAATGAGTTTTGGGAAGGTTTTAAGGGAGAGGTAAATGTTCTAGGTGTTGGTGTAGCAGTAGAAGAATATGCTGGTTTGACAGAAGTCTTACATGCGACAAATATTACCCATGACTTTGATGGTGGAGCTGATTGGGTAGAGGCAGCACCATCTAGTAATGACCCTAGTGGTAATCTACAGACAGATGGTAATACTGTTATGATGGCAGATTATAATGGTGCATCAGGAACAGGAGCAAATTTTGCATTACAAGAAACTGCTCTATCAACAGCAACTATTATTGGAGCACCAAAAGCGTGGAACATGTTAAGTGGAACAGGTTATCAACAAACTTTAAGAACTGGTTCAATGAACTGGGGTAGAAATAGAGGGTTTATTGGATATGGTGAAGATATATCATTTGAAGGAAGTAGATTTGAATCAGCACCTGCACTAACACAACTTATAACAGGTCTATATAACTTTATGGCATTTACTGCTACTGGAGGGCAAGAGATAATTGATTTGATTTATAATCTTGTAAGTTATCAGGATTATGCATGGAAGTATGGAGGTCAGGGTTTATATTTTTCAACACAACAAAGAACTACAACTGAACCATTTAGACAACTAATAGATAAAGGTAGATACATTGGTTCATCAATACAGAATTTAACTGCTAATATTAGGATTAATAATTTACAAAGACCTAAGACAGTTGCCATTTCAACAATTACAACCGGTGCAGATTTTACTATGCCTACTCAAGATAACTCTAGATATACAATAGGAACTAATGGTGATTGGTTTTTACCATCAAGATATAGACAAACTCCTATAGCTGCACATTATACAGCATTAAAAGTTGCATTCAGAAATCAATATGGACAATTAGATCAGATTAAACAAATACCCGTTGGTTGTATAACATATTTTAAAGATCAACAAAAAGAAGATTCACAAGGTGATCCTATCCCAGCAACAGTAGATACTAGGTTTGTTACAGGAACAGTATATGGGGGTGATTGTTATTTAAATAGATATTCTGAAAAAGTTATAATGCCTTTCTTCTGGGATTTCTTAAATGGACAACCGGATGGTTTTCCATATGACTATAAATTAAGAGCAAATGTACCACGTCCAATTTATTGGATGGATACATCAAAATTTGAATTATCAGAAATGGTGAGGAATATTGCTTCCTTTGGTTTCCTTACTGGTACAAATACAAGTGGTATTGCAAATGCAATGCCTAGTGGAAAATATTTCTTAGATAGACCTACAGGTGGTAATACTGCAAATGATTATGATGATGATGATCTAACTAATAGTAATGGAAGCACACTTACAGCAGCTGGTGGACCTAGTAATACTAATCAACCGAATCAAACAAACCCAGGAACAGACACTGGAGGTAGATCAATATTTCATATTAAGAACGGATATATGTACACTCATTGTAATGGTATTAATGAGTTTTATGTAGAGTCAACTATTAATACAGCATTAAGAGATTGGGAGGATGTAGATAAAAAAAGACATTATGATCAACTAGAATTTACAGATGTTGAAGCGTTGTTTGATGCAGACATTGTTAGAGATGATAATTTCTATAAATATGATTCATCATTAAGTAAAGGTAGATTTAATACTCAGTTAATATCTTATGGGTTTATTCAACCAAGAGATTATGATCCATTAGTTGCTGAAAAATGTTATGTTCATTATCCTAAAAGATTAATGTATTCTTTACAAGCTCAGAAAGAAGCTAAGAAAGATTTCTGGAGAGTATTCTTGCCGTATAACTATAAAGACTTTAAGAGTAAGGTAAATGTAATTAAACCTGTATCTAAAAGTGGTGCAATGATTTTGTTCCCAAATCTTTCTCCAACAATGTTTCAAGGTGTTGATCAATTAGAAACTGAATTAGGAACCAAGCTTACAATAGGTGATGGTGGTTTGTTTAGTCAACCTATGCAAAATATTGTGAATGCTGATACAGCTCATGAATATGGATCATGTGAAAGTGCAAGAAGTGTAGTTAACACCCCATCTGGGTTATTTTACATATCTCAAGCACAAGGTAAAATATTCCACTATACAGGTAAAGGATTAGTTAATATTGCTAATCAAGGAATGAAGCAATGGTTTAATAAATATTTACCATCTATGCTTTTAGGACAATATCCTGGTATGGAACATTGTGATAGTTGGATAGACAATCCAGTTGCAGGTGTAGGGTGTCAGACAGTATATGATCCTAACTATGATTTAATCTATTTCTGTAAAAAAGATTATGAAGTTACAATGCCTGAGTGTGTGGACTATGTTCCATGTGAAGGATTTGTTTATAATAATACTACATGTAATAATATTCCTGCCACTCCTTGTTGTCCAGATGGATATAATTATGTACCTCCAGGTACTTCATGTCCTGCAGGATATCAAGCAATTAGTTGTTTAAATGGTGATCCATGTTGTACAGATAATGCTGGAAGTATAATACCTGCTACTATCACAGAAGCTGGATGTGAAAGAATAACATATGAACCAGCACTAATAGATCAAGAAGGTGGAAAAGTAGATATTGTATTTACAGTTGATAGTTCAAATTCTGTTGATTCAGGTAGGAATGTTGGTAATATGCAGAAATTCTTGCGTACTATGACTGACACATTAGCCGCTGAATTAGGAAATGGTTCTGTAAGACTTGGATTTACCCATTTTGGTGGTGGTAGATGTTCAAATGATCCATTATTTAATGGACAAACTGCGGCTCAATGTGCAAGTAGTCATCCTGATGAGATGTTTGATTTCGGTAATCAAGTTACATTAACTAGTGATGTGACTATTATAAATAATTGGATTGGTAATCCTGGTGCTCCATATTCAAATGCAACAGGATGGCCACCAGATTATAACTCTATATATGGAGGTAATTCACAAATTTCTGCAACTGGTGGTGTTAATCAAGATTTTCCACCTGGAACAGATTTATTAGCTGGAATATGGACTGCTCTAAATGTACTATATGGGCAAGGATCAAGACAAGTTCCTAAAGTATTAATAACATTATTTGATGGACCAGAGTTTAACCATTCTACTAATCAGTTAACTCAATTTTCATATTCAAGTATACCTTATACATCTGGAGGAATTACAGGTAATGATGTATATCAACAAATGACAGTTAATCCTGTAACAGCTGAGATTGATTTTCCAGCACAACCAAATAACTGGACTCTTGGTGGTGTTGAAGAGACATGGTTTACTGCTAATGTATTAAATAATGCTGCATATCTTGCAACACCATATATACAAAAGAATTATGCTGTTGTTGTTGATCCAGGTAATGCTCCTCCACAACAAAATCCTCATATAAATTATGCAGAACAATTTGCCACTAATAATGGTAATGCATATGGTGGGAGTTTTGCAGATCAATCACAAATAGAAGCTATTGCTAATGAGATAATGCTTGATGTAACCCCTCCTCCAGTATATTCATGTGCAGATCCAACATGTGATCTAGTAATAAACCCAGCCGGTCAACATATGTGTGAATGTAGAGAATGGGCACCAGTAGTAATGCAAGATAATGTTACACCAATAGAGTTTGGTGATCCATACTATTTCAATGATGTATCATGGACAGTTAGTTATGATCCTAAATATGAAGCATGGATGTCATTTCATGATTGGCACCCGCAATTAGTTATACCAAGTTTAAATCATTTCTTTACAACAAATGAGTATGAAGATCTAGTTACTACACCAAGCTGTCCTCCAGGATTTACATGGAATCCTTCAACACAAACATGTTGTCAAACATTTGAAGGAACATATGAAGCAGATGTAATTGTTGAAGAAGTGCCTGTTTTATTTGAAATTGAGACAATTCCTTGTAACTTAGATATTCTAATAACTATTGATGCATCTACATCTACAGGAAACGGACCTTTTGGAGTTGCGGGTTGCACTGGTACAGGTACTATATGGTATTCTCAGATGGAATTTATTGATCAATTTGTTGCAGCAATGGCACCAGAAATGATAGCCGGCAATACACAAATAGGCGTATCCTCTTGGGGGAATGCCTATAATGGGAATCAAACTCCTGGACCTTTTGGATATAGTGCAGATCCTACTTTAGGTTTTGGAGTTGCTAATGCTGCTAATTTATGTGTACCTTCTGGAACTAATATTGCTGGTGGAATTACAGGGGCATTTAATGATCTTAATAATTCATGGACTAATGGTGAACTTGGTGATAGAACATTAACTCAAGGTTATAAACGTATAATATTATTTGTAACAGATGCACAAAGTAATGTTGCTACTAATCTTGGTTGTGTAAATAAAGGTATGATAAATGCTCCTGCTGGATCAGCTGCACAGCTTGTAGGTCAACTAGTAGATTCAGATATATATGCAATTTATGCTTCTACAAACGGAGCAGTAAATACTCAAGCAGCTACTATGGCTTCCATATCTTGTAATACTAATGCAAATGAATGGAATGTATGTGCAACTTGTGCAGTAGGTGCTCCCGGTTCTACCTCAATTGTTGCAGCAGCAATAGCAGATGGTGTATGTCAATTACCTCCAGTATGCACTTGCCCTACAGGATTTGAAAGAATAAGTACATTAGGTACATCTACAGCACCTCCTTATGTAGTCTTGGGGCCAACTGATGATTGTGAAAGACCAGATAGAAATGGTGTATGTAGAAAGATGCATTGTGAATGTGATGAAGCACAGTTACCATTCCCTTCAATTCCTGTTACACAATCAGGAGAATGTCCAACAAGTATACTTAATGGAATAGCACTTTACTATAATGAAGATACAGGTGTAGGTAATCAATCATGGACAAATCCTATGCCACGAACATGTCATTATGATTATGAGTGTTGTTTAGAAGGTACAACTACAAGAGGAGGAATATGGAAACATAATGATAGATGTGACTTATATGCAAACTATTATGATCATAATTATCCTTGGGAAATAGAATGGGTTGAGTCAGTTGGTCAAACAGTTAATACAATCAGAAGTATAGAGTACCAACTAGAGTCTTACATATATAAAGGAAACTTAGGTGATGATTGTGGAGATAGATTCCATGATTTAGATTGGAATTTTGATGAAGCAATAATACATAATACAGAACAAGTATCTGGGCTACTAAGATTCAATCTTGATCCTAAAAATAATGTACCTTTAATCACTCAATTCCCACAGATAACAGCCACTGATATTCAAATACTATATAGTAAGGTAGAACAGAAATATAGATTTAATCAGTTCTGGGATATTACAAGAGACAGAGGTGAATTTGATCCTAATGAAAACTCATCAATATTTATAACACAATTGAATGGTTATATAAGAGACTTAAATGCAGCTAACTTAAATTATTTTAAACCAGCATTCCAACGTAAGAAGTTTAGACATTACTGGAATAAAGTTATATTAAGAAAAAATATATCAGAGAATAGAAAGATGATATTTAAATTAGCCAATACTAAAATTAATGCATCTATTAGATAATGAATAGAAAACAACACATATCAAAATGGGGATTTAGTGATAACTCTCCTTATAATAAAGCGGATAAATTAGAGATTAATACTCCATCAGGGTATATAGATATGTCTCAAACTGGTATACCTATATTTGCAAATGGTGTTCTATTACCTCCTTACTCAGGTCAACATAATATGGGTACAACAAATGTAACAGAAATACCAGCAGTTCAAAGGGGTGGTCAACTACCAATGGCTCAAAATGGTTTATCAGATTTCTTTAATTGGGACAATATAAAAAAAGCTGGAGAACTTGTAATAGATCCTATAGGTACAATAATAGATACAGCTAAGAATAAAATAGCAGATAATGTAGATCCATATGGATATGGTGATGAATATGATAGACTATATAATGCTATTTTTACAACAAAAGATCAAGAATATGATTATGATTATGAAATAGGTGAAGATCAAAGTGGAGAGAGAAGAGATTTATTACATCTGCTGATGGGTCTTGAGCAAGAAGGTAATACAATACCACAACAAAATCAATACGTACCTACTAAGGGTCATAATGAAGGAGATATATATTATTCTTCACCAGTTACTGAAAGAGAAATTCAAGAAGAAATTAAGAAGATAGGATTAAATCAAAAAGAAATTTTTTATAGTCAACTTACCAATCAAGATGAAAAAGAAGCAGATGAAGAATGGGAAAGAAATTTACAAGATGATTTTGAATGGGAGGATTATTATAGGTTATTAGAGCAAATAGACCCAGATAATTATAATGCTAAGTATGATGGTAAAGAAATAACATTTTGGATTGATGAGGATGATCCTGATAGGGATAAATACATACATTATAAAGATGTACCAGAATACAAAAATTTTGTAGAGAGTGATGAGTATGGAGCATGGGAAAAAAAGACGAAAGCTAAAATAGAAAAAGATTATCAAGAAATAGAATATCCTGATTTTGAAACATTTTTAACAACACCTGGAAATGAAGAAGAAGGAACAAGCCAGAGTGGTGGATTTTATGGTGGTGTTCTAGGTAACTTTACACTAAACCAAGGAGAAGATGAAAAAGGTAAATATATTAGTTACTATGATAAATGGGATTTATCCCCGTTTAAAGGTGATGGAGATTGGAAGGAAAAACTTTCTAACTTTGGTCAAGAATATATATTAGGAGTAGATCCAACAAGTATATATAATAGAATGTATTATACACAAGATAAAGATGGAAATTATATATTTAAAGGAGGTGGAGAACTACCAAAAGCTCAGTATAGTATCACTGATAATCCTATAACAAATCTAGTTACAGGAAAAGGGGAAAAATGGATAGCAAATAATGCAATAAAAACAGCGGGTACTTATGTTGGTTCTAATGCGTTTGGTAGAGGTGTATCTGCTACATTATCTAACCCATACTTACTACCTATTGCAGCAGGTGTAGAAGGTATTAATTTTATGGGTACAGAATTAGGAGGAAATATTGTTAATGAACAAAAAACAATAGACAATATAATAGATGATAATGATGGCAGCCAATCTCTAAAAACATGGGGTATAGGTCCAAAATATAGACAAGGTGGCTTTTTACCTAAAGCTCATGAAGGTGGGCCGGATGTTCATGGTAAGAATACACCAACACCTTATCAAGTACATACTCATGATGAATCTGGAGATATGCAAAAAATATCCTCTAATACTTTCATTCCTCCTGCATCTATTCCACTGGTGGGAGATAATACACTCACTTCAGCGCATTGGTCTCAGAATCAAGTGATTGATAATGAACCAGAAGGGTTTGTTGTTAATGGTCAGTGGTATCCAGCAGGAACACAGGTACTCAGTCAAGGATATGAGAAAGAAGATCCTGGATTCTTTGATGTAGTTGGTAATGTTATTGCTAATCCTTATGAGGCATTTGCTAGAGGTATGGCTTATAATGGTAGAGATGCTTGGGATGGTACTTTAGGTGAGGGATATTCACTAGATCTGTATAATAATATTCCTAGTCCAGATGGTTTTAATTTTGCTAATGAAATGATTAATCCAGCTAAATGGGTGGAGAATATTAATAATTCACTAGATCAGGGAGATTATAAAGGAGCAGGAATAGAAGCTGCATTTTCCATACCATTTCTAAAACCCTTTAAGATTGCTAAGGGTGCTACTAAAGCAACAAGGGGTTCTAAGGTCTTTAATGGAAACTCTATTGTTAAAGCCACTGATAATGTTGTAACAGTACCAAAATGGTCTAAAGGTGTTACAAATCATCTCCCACCAGGGTATCATACGAACCCAGCTGTTAGAAATTCATATATGCATTCAGGAGCAATGGCATCTAAAAATACTGAACTTATAGGAGACATGACAACCTATGGGAATAAACTAGATAATATGGGATATGATGCTAATAGTCTAATAGCAGAAAATATTCACTTCACTAATGCAGCAAAACATGGTAATAGAAGTGTGGTAGAAGTGGCATTACCAAATGGTCAAACACAACTCTTCTTTAGGTCTAGTGGAAATGCTGGTAAATCATTTAGAAATACAGCTACATCAGAAGGTATATGGTCACCATTTCCAGGACATCATGCTACAATGTCAGCCCAAGGGAAACCTATTGATAATTGGTTTGTAAAAGGCACGCAAGACCAATATGATAACTTCTATGGTAGTAAATCATTTGAAAATATATCTAATAGATTATCTGAAATAGAGAAAACCTCAGCTTGGGATATGTCTCAACAAGGATTTAAAAGTTTAAGATCTAACACTAATCCAATGGGGTTACCAATAAACGCTTCTAAAGAACAGTTAGAGGTTTTTCTAAAAAATAATCCAGGATTAGCATTTCCACAATTAAAAAAATACGGAGGTTCAATCCCAATAGCTCAAGATGGTTTTGACTTTAATAAGTCAAATACTTATGGTCAGGGACCAAACTTTTTTGAAAAGGAACCAATGACTTGGACTAACCAAGAAATAATGGATGTAGCATTAGACGCTGGAGCTGTGTTTCATCCTGGTTTTGATTTTGCTCATGCATTTACAAAATTTAGAGAAGGAGAATATACTGATGCAGCATTATATGCAGGATTTGGTATACTCCCATTCTCTGCTGGACCATTAGTAAGCGGTACTAAAAATGCTTTTAACTATCTTAAGAATATAAACCCTTTTGGAAAGAATGCAAAGATAGCTAAAGAACTTAGTAAAAATTTAAATGCTGCACCATTAGGTAATACTGTAAATAAAGTTGATGAAAAAATTATACCATTTGAAAATACAAATACTAGTAAGGATGGTGTTTTATCAGTAAAACAAATTCAAAAAAGTGCTGCTCATAAAGAGTTTGTTAAGCAGTCAGATATTTTAAAATCTGATGTACCTTTAACAAGAACAGTAGATTCAGAAGGACTTATAATTAAAGATGGAAAATTATTTGATAGTAAACAACCACATAAATATACAGATGATTATACTCTAAATAGGAATACCTCACATTGGGGTTATGGTCTTATAGAAAGTACTGGAGGGTCATCTATAGCAGGGAGATCAACAGCTATTATTAGTGATTTTAAATCTCTGAAAGGATCAGGTAAGGCTATGGATCTTCATCCAACAGATACATATTTCTATTCTAAAGGTAATTTTGAAATACCTAATAATTCATTAATCTTAACTAAAGATAAAAAGTTATATAACCAAATTAAGAAAGAGACAAATATTAAAAATATAAAGTTAATTGAAGATGTTTCAGATAAAGAATTTGCAGCTATAGTAAATAGGTATGGAAAAACAAAAGGTGAAAATGGTGTAAGAGTTTTTGAAGATTACATAAAAAAGAACTATGACCAAGGATTAGATGTTGCTCATTGGAAACCAACCGCCAAGAACTATAACTCATTATCTCTTGCAGAACAAGAACAAATAGTTCAGAGATTTGGATTTGGAGAAAGACTTTCCCCTGGCAGTTATTCAACAGCAGAGTCATCTGCCAGGCATTCTTTTGATCCACTGTCTGTTTTAGAAGAGTCTCAACAACTGGGTGTAAGTATGATGCATGGTGCTCATATAAAGAGGTTAGCAGCAATGGATACAAGAATTCAAATAAATGAACTGGATAAGCTTTTAAGGATTTCTCCAGATAAGAGTACAGCAAGGGGTCTTCAAAAAGAATTAGCAGAACTTAATGGATTTAAATCATATAAAGAATTTAAGGGGTCAGTTGATATGACGGATTTTAAAAAATATGGAGGTGAACTACCAATAGCTCAAGATGGTGAAGAGACTGATATTAATTTTAGTGATTTAGAAAAAGGAATAAAATGGTCAGAGAGTTTAAATGGTACATTAATGAAAAACTCAGAGACCTCTGCATCAGGATATTATGGAGATCTTTTTGACAATCTTGATTATGATGGTACAAGAGATGAGTTTATTGCAGATACAGATTATCAAGAAGAGTACTTTAGAAAAAGAGCTCACGGTGAGATAGAGAATATACCAGGACTAATAAATAATGGAATAGAACTACTTGAAGAATATAAAGATGTAGATCATGGTTTATCTGGATTAGAAATATCTGCTTTATCTAATATGCTTGGTAGACAAGGAACAAGAGAATATTTAGGAAATGTAATTAGAGATGGTAGCACTTTAGCAGAAGTATTTCCACATTTATATGGTGAAGATGTGGCACAAACTAATAAGACTCCACAAGAATACATAGATAAATTTAATGAAGGTTTGTTAAAGAAAAAAATGGGAGGTTCAGTTATGACTAAAGTTAAAAGATTAAATCAACAATTAGAATTATATAATAAAGGTGGTAAAATATCTCCATTAGCTAAGAGACAATTAGAATCTCTTAATATGATTAAACCAAAAATGCAAGAAGGTGGGCAAACACCTATTGAACATCACTCATATGTAGTAAAAGGAGGAGATAATTTAACTAGAATAGCAAGAGATAATAATATGTCATTATCTGATTTATTAATGTTAAACCCAAAGTATATAAATAATCCAAGTAAAATATATTCTGGTGATAGAATTGCTATAACTAATAATGCTACTCCAGATAATGATAAAGCAACATTAACATATAAAATAAAAAAAGGAGATACTTTATCACATATAGCTTCTAAGTATGGTGTTAGATATGAAGATATTGCTAGAATAAATAATATAAAAGATCCAAGATCTATACAACCTAATCAAAAAATAATATTACCTGATAATGCTAATACAAATGATCCTATAGTTCAAAAGAATATAAAGAGAGCTGAGTCAGTATATGTTCCTTCAGTTGTTGAAGCAGAGGTTGATACAAACCCTAATGTTAACGTACCATGGGCAAAAAGAATTCCACCAGACATATCTGAAAGTGGTCAATGGGAAACAATAGGAAAAAGAAATATAAAAACTGAGATAAATAAGATGGATCAAGCTGACAGGATTATAGAAGGTATGTCAGAGATTAGCCCAAAGTCAACTAAGTCAGGTTCTTACACAGTTAAGAGTGGAGATAATCTAGGTAAGATTGCTTTAGATAATAATATGACTATAACTGAACTTGAAAAACTTAACAACATAGATAGAAAGAAGGATATTCAAGTTGGTCAAAATATAAAAGTAAATACACCTACTGGTAAACCATATATCATTGTAGATGAGAAGATAGGAAGAATGCACTTATATTATCCTGGTTCAGATAAACCAGCAAAAAGTTATCCAATTTTAACAGGTGAAAATGAAGGAGACGCACAGACAGTTACTAAAATTGGAGTAATTAAAGATGGTAAAACACTAAATAGAGAGGAACTTAATAAAGCAATGAAAGACAATTTACCAGAAGGTACTAAATGGACAGTAGATAATCTTTTAGAATTTGGAGAAGGTTATACAACTGATACAGATTGGGATGCAGGTAATAAACAATCAGGTGCTGGTATTTATACAATAGGAATGATAAATGAAGATAGTGGATATTATGATGACTCAGGTAATAATAATCCAACTCCATCATTTGTATTAAATAATGCTAATGGAGATGAAGTTCCAATGGTAATACATACCGTACCTAGTTGGAAAAATAAAGATAGAGTAACTAATTTAAATGATAATGATGGTAGTAATAATAGAATGACAAATGGGTGTATTAATGGTAGATGTGAAGATCTAACAGAATTATACAACACTCCTGGTGTAGGAGAAGGAACTATGATATATGTATTACCTGAAGATGCTGGAAATAATTTTGTATATGAAAATGGAGAAATTAATTTCTATGCAAGTAGTGACAATCAAACAGATTATAAAAAATATATAGATTCAGAAGGTAATGAACAAGACGGTCATGGAATTGCTAATAGAATAGAAAGTAACTATAAACCTATTAATATAACCTTTGATAAAAATTATTATCAAACCAATTCTGAAAGATATGATGGTACGGCAGAGGGTGAAGAAGAAGAGTTTGTAAATAATACACAACCATTTCTAAATTCATTAGCTGATAGTAAAAAGGAAATGATGGATGACCTTGGAATGGATGGTGATACATATAATGATCTTGCTATGATTGCATTTGGAATTTATGGTTATGAAAGTGGCATGGGTGATGAAGGTAGTGGTGCAGAGAATTTAGTAAAAGCTGGACGAAAGAAGATGACTCAATTGGGTAAAGAAAAATGGTATATCCCAGAATGGAATTATGGTAATACATCACCAGACGTTAGATCAAAACATGATACATATGGTGTAGATAGTAAGTGGAATAGTATTGGTTGGACACAATCAAAATGGGGATATATTGAGGAAGATGAAAACGCAATGAAAATAATGAATAAGCTTGGAATAAATGAAGATAATTATGCAGAGTGGATGATGGATCCTGAAAAAAGTGCAAAATTTACAATAGCTAGATTATATGATTTTCATCAGAAATCTCAGGCTTCAATTAAACTTAGAAATAAGCATAGAAGAAATGGGACTTTTGTAGAGGGTGATGATTTTGGATTTGATCCTGTAGAAAAGTACGGAGCAGAAGAAGAAGTTTATGATCCATTCACACATCTTCCTAAACAATGGAGTCCTACATCACCAGATTATACTAATCTTGTTAATAAGTATACTGACTATATAACTTTGTCTGAAACAGATATTGATGATGTAGATAATAATTTAATTGTAAAAGGAGAGTATACAGATGACAATGTTGCATCAAATGAAAGACATAATGATAAAGATTGGAAAGGTAAGATTGAAAATATTTTAAATTTGCCAGAAGCTATTGAACAAAGTTATAACAGCAGTACTTATATTAAACCTATTGTAGATACATTAGATTTAGCTGTAGATAATGCTAGTAATGCTGTTAGTGAATGGTGGGATGAAGTAGATTTAAATCCTTTTTGGAAAAGAGGTGGAGAATTTAGTGTAGGAAATCAGGTTCAATTTTACAGTGATTATATTGATGGTAAATATAAAGGAACTAAACAAGAAAATAAATCAAAAAAGATGTATGATAAACTAAATAGAATGTATTATAATGATTCAAAAAAATCTAATAGACATCAATTAGATATAATGAATAGTATCCTAAGATCCAATAGGTGATGAAATCATTAGCTAATACCAGTAATATTTAGTATATTAATACAGTAACGTATAACTTATGTTTTTATATAATAATCCACATATTAGAGGTTCCAAGTCATCATATAAACATGGTGGTGAACACTGGATAGATGTACTAGGTAACGAAGTTGATCCAGCTAATGTAACTGATAGAGGACAATATTTTAAAACAGATGCAAATGGTGTGACTACCAAACATATATATCAAGATGGAAAATGGTTAAGTGGAGATGATAATACTTCTGCTAATACATCTGCTAATACATCTGCTAATACATCAACAGAAACGGAAGAGACTATATATGCTGATCATGATAAAGCTTATGATTATAAGCTGATTGATGGTGTATGGTACACTAGAAAGAAGGGAGAAGAAACTGAATGGATAAGTTTAGAAGATAATGAAGAAGCTACAACTAAATTAAACACGGCATATCCTGATGCAATAACTGTAGATAATACTACTAAGAATGAAGTTAGTACAGATAACACAGAAATAGAAGAAGCTAATAAAAAAGTAGAAGAGGGAACAGATGCTGTATTTTATGATGAAGAATTCAGATCACCTGAAGAAGCAAATCTATTATCAGGTATAGGAGATACAGGTTTATTTGATTTAATTAAAGCAATAGATACTACTGTAGGAAGTTTTAAGAAAGAGAATTATTATGATCCTGGTACCAAGGCTGACTATTCTAAGTTTAGTCACACCAATACAACTGATAAAGATGGTTTATATGTAGATCAAGAAGCTCTATTAAAAGGTAAGAAAACAGGTGATGTTTTAATAACTGAAGAGCAATTAAAAGAACGGGATATGCAAAAATTTCTTGATGAAAGACATAAGAACAATCCTGATAAATATTCTAAAGTTAAAAACTTTGATCAAGATCTATATGATCTAACAGGACATCTAGATTATAGAAAAGGATTATTCAACAGAAAACATGAAGGGTTTGAAGGGGACATGTTAGAAAATAAATATAAAGATGCATCACATATAGGTTTTGAAATGGACAAGATGGGTAACTATGGTACAGCATTTGATTATTTGACTCAAGATCCAGATGGTACATTTAATCAACAAGACTTTGATGATGGATTTAAAGGTATTCCATTTGATCCTAATAATCCTGAAAGTTATAATTATAGTGAAGAATATTTAAATAGTTCTAAACATAACCCATACAATACTTACAATCAGTTTACAACAGAACGTGATTATGAAGGTCTTAATCATAACTTTATGGGTGATGGTAGATTTAGTAAAGTAGATCCAGTTACACATGGTAACAGATTTGGTTTTCCAAATACTCCTGAGTCTCCTGATTTTAAACCAGCTGGACCTACCCCTGGCATTGATAATACAAATCCAGAAGAGGTAATAGCAGCTAATGATAAAATGAGAGAACAGGAAGCTTTAAGAAGACAACAGGAAGAACAAGCTAAAATGATAGAGGATCAATTGAGAAAATCTCAAGGTATGAGATATGGCGGTGAAGCTTTACCAAAAGCTCAAACTGGATTTCAGGTAGCTGGTCCACTATATGATTTAAATGGTAAATGTTATGCAAATTGTGCTCAAAGAAGTTATTTACCTGAGCATAATCTTTCTATTGGTACGAAGTTTAATGCAGATAAGGTTGATGATCAATGGGGTCTTGGGATGGGTGCTTATGCTGGCTATTCAATGAATCCACTAATACAAGGTAGAAGACAAGAAGGACTTAAAGGATACCTTGGTGCAAATTATGGAGCAAGACTTAGTAATCTTAGCATGTCAGGATTAGAACAAGGAGTTACTCCTACTATCACACCTTATTCAGAAGGTGTTGCATCTTTAGGATATGAAGGTGAAGTTGGTGATGCTGGAAGTTATGCAAACTACCTAAGAGGAAGGAGAGGAGATCCATTGAAATGGGGACTTGGTGCTTTTGGTAAGTATGATATAATGGGTGATAAAGGTTTAACAGTTGGAGGTTATGGTAATTATGGAAATATTAATGCAAGTGCGGGATATAATCCAAATTCAGGATGGTCAGCAACACTTGGTTTTGGTATGCCTATTAGACAACAAGGAGGTGAATTACCTAAAGCTCAGTTTGGTCTTGGTGAATTCTATAAAGATTTTAAAGATCAAGCAACAGATTACCTAAGTGGAAATCAAGGGTTAATGCCAGATGCATGGGAAGGTGAAACTACAGATTATTTAAGCGGTAATCAAGGATGGATGCCAGATGCATTTGAACCTTATGTTAAAGAAGCCACAGAATATATTAAAGATGCTACTACAGCAAATGCATATAAAGTTGATGGAGATAATTGGAATGAAGATGATAATGTAACAGATGAAGAAACATATCAAATAAAAGTCATACAGTATCCTTATGGATATGAAGGTGGATTAGATGGTAATGCCGGTTCTAAAAAAATGCCACCAGGACATATAGAAGCTTTTGTTGTAGATCAGGATGGACTACCTGGAGATTGGAGTAAGAAAAATAAAGAAGGTGAATATATTAATAAAGGATATGTTAATAGATGGGTTGAAACTGGTAATGAACCAATAGAATATAATCAGGAAGGTGACTATGAAGAAGGTGTAAGAACTGTAATAATGGAACTTAATAAAGATCAGCTTGATAACTTTATGAATACAGCACAAACCTTTAAGGAAGGAAAAAAGCAAAATATAGAAGGACGATCATTACCAACACAATTTGGTCAAGGAGAAAAAGAAATGTATGATCTTTTAACTAGTAATTGTGCAGATGGTGTATGTTGGGCTCTAGATTTAGATGATGATAAAGGTTCTAAAGATGGTGATGGAGGAATTTATAATACAGCTGGTGTTACAGATCCATCAAAACTAATGGATGATTTACTCACTTTTAATAACGCACATTCAGCAACAGGAACTAGAAAATCTGCAGAGGATATGGCAAGTTCATATGAAGGTTTTGATTTTCTACAAAAAGTAGCTGCTGATATTACACAAGGAAAACCACTTGGTGAAAAGCAATTAAGTAGTATTTTAAGGAATGATCTAAATCTGGATAGAGCAACAGCTAATGTAATAGGAAATTCAGTTGGTAATTTGTCAGGTGAAGATCTTACAGATTTTCTATTAAGTGGACCAGTAGCAAATTTAATGAATGCACGTGCAAATGGTGAGGATAATTGGCACGAATATTTATTACCAATAATGAATGCATATGGTACAATGAATAATAATACTGATAATTATGGTGGAGTTTTAGGTAATGTAGTAAATGAATACTTAGTTAAAGAATATACTCCTTTTGATATTTCTGGACAGGGTGTTGAAAATATACCTGATTGGCATTATGATAATTGGATTAAACCTACTGGTGACGCAATTGAAGATGCATGGGAAGATACTAAAGATGCAGCAGAAGATATGTGGGACAATATTAAATTTTGGGAAAAAGAAGGAGGTGAATTACCTAAAGCTCAAACTGGATGGGGGTGGTTAGATGATGCTATTACAACAGCAGGAAATGTATATGATCAAACAAGTAATATTGTTAATACAGGTATGAAGAGAGCAGGGATAACATCAGTAGCACCATATATTGGAAGTACTGCAGCATCAATCTTAGGTGCAGGAAGTTCTGCTTATGGTTTACTTGATGCAAATCTTAATTTTAATCAGACTCTAAAAGATGATGCTAGTATAGATAAGTCTGATGAGGAAATAGATTCAGATGTTAGTACAATGTATTCAGGTATATATGGTTCTAGTAATGGTATGAATTCGTTTTATGGTAGTATGAAACAAAAAGGTGGTGAATTATCTAGAGCACAATTTGGTAAAGGATTAGGTAATGATTTTAGTCAAGGTATGTTTGCTGATAAAAGTAGTGGATACAATCCTTTAACTAATAACATGGATGCTATGAATTTTAATACTGATCTTAGCCTACAACAAAAACCATGGAGTTTAGATATGTTTACTGGTATGGAACAACCTCAAGAAGAGACAGAACCTTTCTTTAGTTCAGCAGATAATATGTATGCAATGAATCAATCTGTAAATAGATCAATGAATGATTGGAATGCTTTTACTTCTGATATGAATAACAGAATGGAAAATCCTTCATTAAGTTTTAATCAGGTTGAAACAAATCCATTAAATGTTCCTGACTTTAAGATAGACGAAGATTTAAGTAATCAGATACAGATGAATCAAGATAAGATGGCATTTAAAACTGCTAGTGCAGACGGCAGAACAATTGGCAATACTATCATACCTACTAAAAAAGAAACAAGACAAAATCAAAAAGAATTTGGTAAGAAAATGGATGAGACTCTTGATAATATGCCAAAATATGAAGGAACAAAAAAGAACCTAAAAAGGTTTGATAGATCTAATGAGCTTGGATTTGATGGTGATTTAGCTGCAATGGATGAGTATGATAATAATGAGAGTAGAGAAGACATATTAAGAAGACAAAGAGAGAAACAATTAAATGAAGATAATAAAGATGCTAATCCATCTTTTGGAGATAAACTTTGGAATCTTAAAAATAGAGCATTAGATAGTAAAGTAGGTCAAACATATAGCAAGATAGGGGCGGGAGCAGTCAGAATAGCTAAACCTCTTAATAGAATGTTAGAAGCAAATGCAGAACGTAAACAAAAAGATACAATGATGAACAATGCATATTTATCTGATAATATGTGGGCAGCTAATGATGCAGACTTAACAGGTAGTAAAGGTGATTATGATGTGAACACAGGAATATTTAGACCAGATGATAAAGTAGTACCCGGAACAACAATGACAAAATATGGAGGATCATTCTTTAATGATGGTGGAGAGATAGAAATAGATATGAATACGTATAAACAATTAGTGGCTGCAGGAGCCCAAATAGAAATTATATAATTATGAAAGTAAAAATCAAAAACCTACCAAAAGGATTTGCCTTGGCAAATGGAAAGGTATACAGAGATGGAGGAACTACAGGTGATCAATCTAACTATGGTTTAGTGGGAGTTCCTCATATAGATAATACTAATGGTGGTGATTCACCTTTTAGTTCAGTTAATTATTCTTTAGCCCCTGTACCTAGAGATCAAGCAAATCTTGAAGCTGAGAAAGGAGAGACTGTATTAACAGATATGAATAATGATGGAGACTATGAATTATATGATATAGGTGGTAATAGACATGGTAGTGGTGGTACTCCATTACATTTACCTCCACAATCTTTTATATACTCAGATACTGCTAAGATGAAACTTAATAAGTATGAACTTCATGAAATGGGTATTGAATCAAAAAAGAGAATCTCACCAGCTAAAGTATCTAAAAATTATCAATTAAATAATTTTATATCTCTATTAGATAATGAACATTCTGATCATATTACAAGAGATACTGCAGAATATATGTTAGATAAGAATAAAAAATCATTATCTCAACTAGCATTTTTACAAGAAGCTAGAAAGAAATTTGATGATGGTGTACCATTAGCTGCTTATCCATATTTACAAGAGAAAGGTATTAATCCTTTAGAATTTTCTCAGAAGATAGAACAAATTAGTGCACAAGAAGCTGAACAAAAGATGATGATGCAACTTCCTATAGAAGATCAATTGCAATTATTACAGATGAAGAAGCAACAAGCAATGATGATGCAACAGCAGCAGATGGCACAACAGCAGCAACAACAACAACAAGGAATGGGATTCCAAGAAGCTCCTCAACAAGGAATGCCTCCACAAGGTGGTCCAATGCATCAAATGCCAGATGGTAGTATGATGCCAGGTGCTACACATGGAGAAGCACCACAAGGAGGAGGAATGCCACCACAGGGTATGATGCCACCACAACCACCTATGCAACAACCAGCAATGGCAAGACGTGGTGGTCAGATATCTCAACTACTACCAAAAGCTCAGTTTGGGTATTTTGGATCTAATGATGGTAGAACTAATAAAAATCAATCTTTAAAGTTAGCAGGTACCACAGCTCTTGGTAGTATACTTGGTAGAAGTCTTAATACAGGATTTACTAATAGAAAAAATTGGAAAGGTGCTTATAACGATTACACAGATGCTATGGGTGGACAAGATTGGATAAATCAAGTTAATGAATTAAATTGTGCAGATGGTACTTGTCCTGCTGTACAAGCTAATATAGATAAATTATTAAGTGGACATGATGAACCAGATTTTGATTGGTTCAGAGATCAAAACATTAATATTACTGGTAGAGATTACCGTTTAAATGAAAACAACGTACTACAAAAAGGTGATCTAGCTAATGCATATTGGCATAATGTTAAGCAAGGTGTTAAAGATGGAATCATAACAGGAGGAATAAATTATGGTCTTAATTATCTAGGGGATAGAACTAAGATAGGAAGAAATGTAAAAAACTGGTGGCAAGATCACAATTTACCTAGTGTAAATTTAATGTATAAAAGAAAATATGGTGGAGGTTTACCTAAAGCACAAATGGGAGACTTTGATTTTTTCCATCCTTCACCTTCTGTACAAGACAACACACATCCAAGTAGTTACCAAAACAATCTTATAATACAAGATGATGATATTATTGAAACAGGTAATGTTGGAGAGAATAATGATCCTACAATACCAACCACTGAACAAATACTTGCTCAATATCAAATTGCAAATGATAAATTAATGAATGACTTTACAACTCAGACCAATGCTAATATGAATACTTATCAGAATCAAATGAATAGCATGATACCTACAGCTGGTCAACAGATGAGTATGTTAGGAGTTACAGGTGCAACAGATCCAAAAAAGATTGAGATATGGGAAGATCATATTAATAAAGGTGGTACACCTCCAAATCAACCAGATCCTAATTATACTCAAGCATATAAGAATATACATGGTGAAGAACCTGAATATGAGAATAATAATAGTTCACCAGTTGGTTCAGATAATCCAAATATAACCAATGTATATAATACATATAATACATCAGAAGGAGATGATTTACAATCAAGTAATTATATGAGACCACCTAATCAAGATGATGGTTCAGATCAACCTAATGTTACTGGTAGAGCAAAAGGATTACCATTAGATTATACTAATACAAATAGTCCATATTATGTAGGGTCTGATTGGTCATTTGCAACTGGTGGTAGTTTACCACAATTTCAAACTACTGGTGAATTAACAGATGAGTCTGTTACAATTAATACAGGTAATACAACAAGACCAGATCTTTTACTTTCAAGTAGAAATTTTACTTCTGAAGAGGATATGGGTTATCACAATGCATTAGGATTTGAGGATGTTAATGTACAAAAATATACTGGAATGAATCTAGGTATAAACCCACTTGCAATAGATAAAGTTCCATTTGGATTTTCTCATAGTACCGGTAATGAGAACATGGATATAGTAGATAGATCAAATACTATTGCAAATCTTGATTTATCTACAGGTATTAATGTTGGATCTTTAAATGATAGAACTAGAGGTTATGCAGAAGGTAGAGGTGGACTTGGATGGGGTATGGGTAATACCTGGTCTCCAACATTTCCTAACAGTCATAGTACATCTATGAGTTCAAGACAATCACACTATTTAAATCCATATCTAAGTGGTGAAGCAGGTGTAGACTTTGGATTAGGTAATGATGAATCAATTGGTCTTAAAGGATCATTAAATACAGCACTAAGTCCTTATGGAACTGGACTTGGAGCAGGTATAAATCTTAATAAAGGTAATTTTTCAGTAAATGCAGGATTAGATAATATATTATCTGAATCTCCAACCACTAACTTTGGAGCATCATATACTTTTGATAAAGGGGGTGAATTGCCAATGGCTAAGAAAGGTAAAGAAGTTACATATAAAGGAAATACTTATTCTGAAAAAGAGTTGAATAAATTAAGAAAGAGTAAAGATCCAAAACAGATTGGTCTTTATAATGCAATTATGCAAATTGATACAAGAAATAAACAAGAGATTGCTAATGATCAAACAAATAAAATTAATCAATCACGTCAAAATACTGCTGCTGTTACATTAGAAGATCAAGTTTTTACTGGGGGTGAAGGTAGTTGGTCTATAGATTATATGGCGGATACTCCACAGGCTGAAGAATATAGAAAAAAGAGATATGATGCTTATGTAGATAGAAGAAAAAGTAAAGGAAAAGATGTGATTGGAGAACAGGAGTATCATAATGCATATGTTACAATGCAGGAGCATAACGCTTACTTTAAAGAAAACTTAACTCAAGAAGAAAGAAATACAACAGATTGGGATGATGGAACAAATGATAAATATCATACATCATTAAAAGGTTCAGGGATGTCTCCTTTAACTGATGATATGGTTGGTCATGTTCAATCAGGATATATTGGAGGTCAAGCTTTAGCATTAACAGGTGATGAATATACAGAATTTATGCAAACTGGTGTAAAAGATCAATCAGTATTTGGTCTTGCTATATCTCCAGAAGATGAAAAATTTGGTAATACTACTAATGATCAAAGAGAGACTTATACCAGAAATGACTCAACAGAAGAAATAGGATGTACAAATGCAGCAGGAATGGAAGCAGCATGTGTAGAAATAGGTGGTACTTGGACACCATGGGATGAAACAGCTAAAACAGGATGTTCATGTGATAAACAAATTCCACCAGATAAAATTCCACCACCAGAAATAACAACAAAAAAAGATACACCTTTCTGGTTACAAGATGAACTTGGTATGGCTAATGCATTAGATGCTAAGATGAGTTTAAAGAAACGTTATCCATGGGCACCTCATTATGATCAGGTTGGTATTGATGGTGTATTTGATGATCCTACTAGAGAGATTGCAGCTATTAGTGAACAAGCAGGAATAGCAGCTTCAGCAGCTACAGCATTTGGTGGACCACAAAGAGCAGCTGCTGCAGCTCTTGCAACACAAGGTAAGGCAATGACTGCAATAGCTGATACAGTTAATAAGGTTCACAGTAATAATATTAAGGTAGGAAATGATCTTAATGTTAAAAATGCTGAGATGGAATATAAAACTCAGATGTTAAATAACAATGAGTTAAAACAATTATATGACAACACTGTATTAACAGAAGAGAATTATGATAACTCTCTAAGAAAAGCTAATGCTGCTATAACTGCTCAAGTACAGAATGCTTATACTAATAGAGCAAATACAGCTAATCTAAATAGTATCTATCCTCAATTTGATATTGATCCTTCTAGTGGAGGAATGTTAACGAATGTAAATAATAAAACATTCCATGCAGATCCTAATTATGTTGATCCTAAAACATATGATGATAACTATGCAAAACAAATAGAGATGTTAAGGAAGAATAAAGTACCTGAAAATCTATGGCCAAAGTATACACCACCTGGGCCAGCTAATCCTAATAATAGTTTTGCAAAACAGAATGCAGCAGTTATAACTAACTCAGGATACCAAGGACAACCAGCTAGATATGGTAGAGAGACAGGAAGAAAGGATAGAATATTAAGAAAGGGTGGACAACTAAGAAATTGGTTTTCTCCATTAAGAGGAAATTAAACTTAAAAAGTGTATCAATATGACATTCAAAACTTATAAAATTTTATTATCTTTGTAATATGGCAACTTATATAAAAGGCGTAACAGACTACATACCACAACTAGCACCATTTAAACCAGACTATAAATTTCTGTCTGATGTTTTAAATGTTAGACAAGATAGGTATGACTCAAATTTTAAGACACTTAATAACCTATATAGTAAAGTTGTTCATGCTCCTCTATCTAGAGAAGACAATCTAGAGGTAAGAAATCAATATGCCAATACTCTTAGTAATGGACTAAAACAAGTTAGTGGTATAGACTTATCATTACAACAAAATGTAGATGTTGCAAAAGGTCTATTTAAACCTTTCTTTGATGACAAAAGGGTTGTTAAGGATATGGCATTTACCAAACTATATAGTAAGGAAATGCAACAAGCTAATTCATATATGACATCTGCTAGTGAAGAAATGAGGGATGATTATTGGCAAGTAGGTGTAGAGGATCTTAAATATCAGATGCAGGATTATAAAGCTGCTGATGCAGATGCTGCAGTTAATATGGCAATGCCAAGTTATGTTGTAAATCCTAATATATATGAAAGATCTTTTGAAGCATTAAAGGATAGTGAACTATCTATTAAACAAACTACACTAGAAGGTGACTGGATTATAACTACACAGAATGGTACTGCACTAACTAGACAGATAGTTGGTTATGAAATGAATGAAGATGGTAAAAACTTTAAACTAGATGAAAGCAATCAGCCAATTCCAATTTATAGAAATCCAGCGGCTGAGTATTTGAAGAATACAGTAATGAAAGACCCTGTTGTATTAAGAGGTCTTTTAACAGAAGCTAAAGTAAGACAAAGACAATTCTCTGAAAGTGAAGAAAATATACAAAAATATGGAAGTGTAGAAGGAGCTAAACAATTTTGGGCTACAGATATAATAGAAAGACAATCAAAAGCAGATTTAACTGAGCTTGTTGAAAAAGAATCAGAATTAAAAAAAGAAACTATAGCTGCTAGAAACTGGGAAGATTATAAAAGACTTAATAATATAGTACCCGGAACTCCTGAAGATGAATTATTTTTATTGTCTCAGTTCAATAAAAAATTAGTTAAAGAAAACAGAGATGCTGTTAAGAGTAGAATTGTAGATAGCAAAGCTCCTGTGTCAGATGTAGATGGGTTATTAAATAAGGCCTACTCTATGTATATGGCTAGTGTAATGGGTCCTAAAATGAATGCAGCAGCAATAGCATATAGTCAAGTAGATGCTGAACAAACATTTGAAGCTAATCCATTTAAGAAAATGGAACATCAACATAGATATGATCTTAACAGAATGGCTATACAAAATTCATATGACCTTAATAAGATAGCTGTTAAGGGTCAGATTGATATGGCATTAGCTAAATTTAAAGCTAGTAATGATGGTACTAATAATGGTAGTGCCAATAGACTAGGATTAGATGGTGGAATGTTTGTAGAAGAAGGAGATGCTAATGTAAGTGGTTCATTAACAGGAGTGGATTTAGATGGAGATGGAACAATTGATGATGATGAAAGAGCTAATGTAAATGTATTAGAAGAGAATAAGCAAGCTACAATAGAACTAGGAAATCAACAAACAAATACAGAAATAGCATTTCTAGAAACATTACTTAGAGAGTTGCCAAATGATATGATAGATGAAAGTATGTATAAGGGTAATGGACAACTTACATATAGTTTTTATGATCCTAATACAAAGAAGACTACACAAAAAACTGCAACTTTACAAGTAGCATGGCAGGATCTTAATAATGGTAGTCCTGTTAATAGAACTGAATTTGATAGAATACTTAAGAATATGTCAGATAAGTATACTACTCTAGTACAAACATCAGATGGAACAAGTCTTAATTATAACTTAGCAAATTTAAATCTTAAACCAGCTTTAGCATCTGTGATACATGAACAATATAAATCAGTTTTAAAAGGTAGAGAAAGACTTAATCTAAAGGTAGAAGAGATGAATAAAGTTTATCATCAAGCTCATGACTATGCTGTGATAAAAGATGCTGAAATGGAAAACTCTTCTGAATATAAAAACCAACCGTTTTCCATACCACCAATACTGCTCACACAAGGAGAAATAGATATGTTAAATAAGGGTGTCCCTTGGCATCAAGTAAAGTATGCTTCAGAAAATGGTAAACTTGAAGAACCTATTGTTGATGGTACAGGTAAGCCAGTGAGAAAATCTGTAACTAAGTCTGAATATCAGACTATATTTGCTAATATGAATTATCTGATGGATAGCCAAAGAGGTGAATTAAATTCATCAAACTCTTCTAAAGATGAAGATGATTATAATTTCTTAGTAAGTGAAAATCAATTCTGGAATGATAGAGAAACTCTAGCACAAAGATATTGGACAGGAAGAGAACATAAAGAAGGTTTTTGGGGAACAAATACCTATCATCAAGGACATGCAGGTGGTTGGGAGTTTGACCGTGAAGATGCATTAGAAGAAGGTGGTGAATATTTTGATCAACAAAAAGAAAACATAAATGCTGTAATGTCATCAGATGTTGCTGCTGATCAAGGACTTGTATATAATCTAAGAGCACAGATGCTTGGTCAAAAAGAGGAAGGTGTTGGAGAAACAGCTTTTAATACTTATACCTCAACATATGATGTTGCATCTGAATCATCACTAGCTCTAGCTCAACTAGAATCTATTGTTAAATCAATTCAACAGATACCTGCACAGAATCTTGATTATACATATAGTCTTGGTAATAATTTAGATAAAACTACATCTCAGATTAATGAAGGTAAAATAGAATATGCAGATGCATCATATAATGCACTAATGAAAAAAATATGGAAACATACATTAATGGATATAAACACAGGTAGACTAGATAAGACAGATGGTAGACCTTATATATTCCCTACATATGTAGAGAAGGTAGGTGGACCAGATCAAGAGAATGATATAGCAGGTTATAATATAGGATTTGGAATGGAATATGCAAAAAATTATAAACATCTTTTTGTTACTGATGATGGTAAAATAGATAATGCAGCATTTGCAAAGTTTGCTGCAGATGGATTAACTATAACGATACCAAAACAATTTGATAACAATCCTTTTAAAAGTACAAATCAAATGTTGTCATACACAGATTTAGCAATTAAAGATAACGGAGTGTATAACAGTGTTCCTGTTATAAATGGAGGAGAATATAGTATATATAAAAATTCAGCAGGTCAATATGTACAAGAAAGTAAAATATATCTATTTAATGATAAAACAGGAGGTACTCCTCCAAGTGAGGTAGTAAGTTTTGTATTAGGAGTTGATCCACAGGCATTAGATAATATAACAGTTAACATGGATCAATATCTTCAAACTATAGCAGTTTCAAATAATAATAAAAAAACAGCATGGGATCTAAAAAACAGTAAGACTACACCAGTAAAGAAATAAAACCACCAATATGGCAGATCCAATTAACGTTGAAAATAGTAATAGCACAACAGAAGCATTAGATGTATCTGAAGGATTAGAGATGCCTTCAGGTATAGATAATGCTGAATCATCAGTAGCCCCAGCATCTATAGAAACCCCTTTCACTGTAGAAAGTTCTAATACTCCTAGTATTCCAGGTGTAGTAAATTTTGACACTCCTTATCCTGACTTAGATGGATATGATCCAGTGCTATTTGAAGAGTCAGTTGATCTTGGAATTCAAACACAAGGAATGCCTAACTTAGAATTAAATCAACCTTTCTTTGATATGGTTGATAGAGCTGCAGTTGATTTGAATAAGTATCCTGTAATGTTTGCTAATAATGATATGAATGATATGTTTCCTGGAAGAGCAGGAACAGATTTTAATCCGTTTAGAACAAGTTCAGGTATTCCAGATTTAAATACATCAAATGGTATAAAGGCTTACTTATCTCATGCAGTTGAATTTTCAAAAGAAATAAAACCTAATAAAACCCCAGGTTATAAAGATCCATTTTATTATAGTGCAAGAAGATATGAATTAGATAGATACTATAGACATCCAAGGTTTGCTGACTTAGGGTTCCATCCTTTTGCAGATAATGAAACATATTATCAAGCTAACTCAAGCAAGTGGGATAATTTTACTAGATCACGTGGAGCATTTGCAGATATGTTTGGTCCAGCATTTACATCTAATTGGAGATCAATAGGTGATATGTTTACAGGTGATTTAGCTCAATCTGATATGCAAGGAGCAATGGCTATGGATGATGCAATGAGAATTGGTAGATCTTCAAGCGGTGGTGTAAGAGGATTCTTTAATGATCTATTTGTTAATAGTTCATATACAGTTGGTATTCTTAGTAGTATTGCTGTAGAAGAAGCTGTACTATGGGGCATGGTTGCAATACAAGGTGGTATGAATCCTGCTTCTGATGCTCTAGCAGTAAGTAGAACTGCTAAGAATGCTTACACAGGTGCTAATGCTCTTAGAAGATTATTTAGTACAAAAGCTTGGACTGCTGGGGGTACAAAAATGTTACAGAAGCTTGGCCAACTTAATAATGCTAAAGCATTTTGGCATGCAACTAGATCTGGTGGAAAAGTTCTTGGACAAGGTCTAGGAAGAATGTTTGGACCAGAAACATTATATCAATTAAAACATATAAGAACTTCTGCTAAAGCTGGTGATAATCTAACTCAAATAGCTAAAGCTAATAGACTTTTTGGTGGATTCTATAGAGATGTAAGAGCAGTTAATCTAGCTTGGGCTGAATCTAAAATGGAAGGTGGTCTTGTTGAGATGGAAATGCAAGATGAACTATATCAAGAAATATATAATCTAAAAGGTGGAGTAGATCCAACTATTGCAGAGATGGAAATGTTGGTTAGTGATTCTAGAGCTGCAGCATTAACAACACAACTTATCAATCTCCCTATTATTTATCTTAGTAATAAAATTGTATTAGATGGTGCATTAAGAGGATTTAGACCTATGGGTAGAATAGTAGATGAATCTTTATCAGGACCTTTAGGTAGAGTAATATTTAAACAAGGTGCAAAGAAAGGAACAGAAGCATTCACTGATGTTGGTAGAAAGTGGATTATAGGAGATAATATGAGAAGAATGTGGAAGGCTGGATTTAAGGGAAGTATGAAACATGTAGGTGCCAACGTATTAAGATATACTGCAGCAAATTTCGCAGAAGGTATTCAAGAACTTTCTCAAGAAGCTACAGCTAATGGTGTTAAAGCATATTTTAAAAGTTTATATGATTCACCTATAGGGATTGATACAGATATGAAATTAGCTGAAATGACTGATTCATATAGTAATGCTAGAAAATCAATGTTAGGAGATTATGATTATACAGATAGAACTCCAGGAATGTCTATCATGGATGCTGTTAAAAAAGGTGCAGGTTCACAAATGAGTGGTCAAGGATTTCATACATTCATGTCAGGGTTTATGATGGGTGGAATGATACAAGGACCACAAAGATTCCTTATGGAAACCACTCCTAATATAATAAGATGGGGTAAGGATAAAGTAATGGGTACCACTGAATTTGCAGATTATAGAGCAAAAGAAGATGAGATGATTACTAATGCAGTGAAATCTTTAAATGAGATATATAATGATCCACAACAATATTTTGATATTAAGAAGTTAAATTTAATGACTCAGAAAGAATTAAACACTTCAATGTTTGAGGCTGCAGGAGCTGATGATATAACCAGTTTTATGGATTCTAAAGATCATAGTATATTCCAACATTTATATACTATAATGGCAACCGGTCAAATGGGTAATTTTAGAGATCAAATGAAAGGTTTTGAAAAGTTAGATGATATAGATATAAAAGAAGCATTTGAATCAGTGTCTTCTACTCCTGATAAGATCAGAGGACGTGTTGGTGATATGTTAAAAAGAATGGATGATATTGAAAAGGGATATAAGAAATTAGATGATGAATATGTAAACCCTTATAAACCTAAAGCATTCAAGAAAGGTACAAGAAAATATCATGAAGAGGCATTAAGAGCTATGGCATTTGAACATGCTAAGATGATGGCAATGTTTACACAAGATACATTTGAACAATCATTAGTTAGAGCAAATAGTGTAATGGAAGCATTAAGTTCTGATCCTGTATTAGCTACTATATCAGCTTCAGATATTACAGCTTTAACATCTAGAGAAGGATTAGCTAAAGAAATAGCATTACTTAAAAAAGAATTAGAATTCTCTTCTTCAACACCAGAAGAAAAAGTAATAAGAGATAAAAAGAAGAAGAAATTAGAACTCTTAGAGAACTATGAGAAGATTTTTAATGCTGAAGAAAATCAAGCATTCTCAAATGGTCAAATGTTCTATGATCAATATACTATGGATGGGGTAAGATACCAGAAGAAAGAAGGTAGAAATATAGGTTTTTATGATAAGAGAAAGATGGGTAAATTAAAACCTGCATTTGTTGCATACTTACAATTCCTAGCTGAGAGTAATGATGATTTTATTGTTAGTGAAAAGATAGAAGAAACATTAAAGAAAATTGTAGATCATGGATACTTAAAAGGAAGAGCAGCTGATTTTCATAAGGCTGCATCAGTTCTTATGGATAAAAATACTCTATATGAAATGACAGATAGATTGTCTGTTATTATGAAAAGTGTATGGGAAGAACATAAAGATAAGAATAATCTTACACAAAGAGTTAAGAAGTATGTGAATCAAACAAAACGTCTAGCATTTCTAAAAGAACTAGGAGAGAAAGGAATACAACCAGATGCTGATCAAACTAAAAAGTTCTTAGAAGATGGTACAATACCTCATGACTATTTTGATGAACAGGGTAAAATAACTAAATCAAGTGATCCAGCAGCATGGATGATAGTTGAAGGACTTCAAGAAAATTATAGACAAGCTATAAAAGTAGAGAGAGCTGAATCCGTAGATCAAACTACAACAGAGAGACAAGATGTAGAGTCTGAAGAGGTTTCAGAAACTGGGACTAAAGAACCTGATTTTGAAAGTGTAGTTGGTAGATCAAAATATCAAGCGTTCTATAATCAGGATAAAGGAACACAAGAAATAATTGATACATTATATGATGAATATAAAAAAGATTGGACTTCAGAACAAGGTCCTTTATTAGATAAGAATAGATGGGCCGTATCTGAATCAGGTGGTAAAAATATTATAAAATCTAGATATGAATTAAATGAATTATATAATAGTCAACCAGAAGATGTAACAGAAAAGTTTCCTACATTAGATGATTGGATAATAGGTAATCAGAGAAATCCTTTAATTGTAGGAACTAACGGTATACTAAAGAAGAACGGAGTAACTATATCTGATGTATCTACAGAACTTGTAAAAGAAACAGGTGTTAAGAAAGATAAACTTGAATCTAATGAGAAAGTAATCAGTACTGATAAAACTTCTGGACTATCTGTAATTGAAACAACTATCTATGATGACAATAATAAGCCTGAAGTATTTTATACTATAGTAGATAGTAATACAAAAAATGCATTAGATAAGTATAAAGCGTTAGATCCAGAAGGTAAAAAAATCAGAAGATCTTACACTACAAAAGCTGAGGCCTTAACTGCATTAAAGTTTATTCAAAATAATATGCCTCAGAGTGGTACCTTTAAATTTGCAGGAGCATCTTTCTCAACAACTGATATTGTTGTAGATTCTGCAGGTAATGAATGGATGGTTAGATCTAGTCCTAATATGATGAGAAGAAATAAGAACTTATATATTGTACCAGTAAAGAAAGCAAAAGCTAAAAAGGGAAAAGATGATAGGGTATATTTAACAGAAGATGAATGGCGTAAACAAGGATGGACTAAGAAAGGAGATGAAAAAGTAGACTTAACATCTACATTAACTACAAAACTTACATCTTATGAACCTATAAAGATATATCCTTTTGATGGTAGTAAAGTAGAAGAAGGATATGTATTACATGATCAGTATCCAGCACCTGAAGATGTTGATCAACAATTTCAAGACAATCTTAAGAACTTAACAGAAAAGGAAAGAAAAAATCTAACACTTATTGTTGAAAGAAATCCTAACTATGATAAATTCAAAAAAGATCTTGAGGCAGGAAGATTAAAAGCTAAACTTCCAAATGAAACTTATTCAGTTAATGAATCTATACTTCAGGGTCAGAATGAATTTGAAGTAACTATTATGTCAGGTAATAAACCTATTGGTAAATTAATGGGATTAGGCACGTCTATTTTATTAGATGTAGATGGTACAACTATTAAAGGAAGTGAGATTACAGCTGAACAAGCACAAAGACTATTTTTAATACCTTATGGTCAGAATGCAGATGAAGCAGCAGCTTTAATTAGAAGGAATTATGCTAAAGCAGAATTAATAACTAGTGAGTTAGTTGAAAAGTTAGGTAAGAATCAATCTATAAGACTTAATATATCTAAATTAGAAAACATTGAACTAAATGTTACACCAGGATATACTGGATATAAAATTGATAATAATGGTGAACCTACATTAAGAAAGAGTGGTAAGAACGCATCTACACCTTGGGCTGATTTAGAGGGAGCAAATTATGATGGTGAAGTAATTATATTTGACACACGTAGATCACGTGAGAATGGAAGAAGAATGTCTACAAGAGTTTGGAGTATTGATCCATTTTCTAAGGAAGGTAAAAAGATTGATGCTGAGATACTGAAATCTCTACAAGGCAAGGGGCATAATAGTGTTGCAGATTTGAATATGGGAAGATATGTTCAAGCTATAAAACTTCCTAACGGTAATATATCTTTTGTTGAACTTAAATTAGATAAACTTAGTACAGAAGCTGTATCAGACATTGCTCAGAATATCAAGAATAAACAACAAGAGATATTAGAAAAGAATTTTAAAGACGGAAAATATATTGATAAACCAGAATCTAGACGGCTTGTAGCAGATATTAATAAAGAATTATCAGATTCATTCTATATGTTATCAGATATTGTGGGAGATGATCTATCATTATTCTTTAATGAATTTGGTCAATTAATATTTAAGGTTGATAGAGAACACTTATTACTTGCTGAAGGTGTAAAAAGACAGATTGTTCTTGATGCTGATATTATGGCAGGTGTTACTAATGCAAAGACTTTTGTTGAAACATTAAATGCTAACTGGATTGCAAATGAGAAAAGTGAAAGAGCTCTTCATAAGAAAATGCCTAAGAAAGCAAACAATGTTAATGGGGAGTTCTTAAAAATAGATATAACAGTTACCACTAATAATTTTACACCTAATCTTCCACTAAATGTCCAGAATGCAGAAACAATTATAGAAGCAGGTGTTTCAGCAAGAGTAATACCTTCAATTATATGGGGTCAATTGGCTGATTTAAATTACACTAATAATGCTAATATTCAAAAAGAGCTAAATAGTTTTAAAACTAATGAAACTCAAACAGAAGAACCAACTGTAGTGGTGAAAGAAGAAACAACAGTGGATAAAGTAAGTGAATTAAATCAACAAAGAGAACAGGAAATAGCAGATTGGTATAAACCAGAAGAAGGTGGGCAGGTTTCAGATCCTGCATGGATTAGTTTGAGAGATCAACTTGTAAATAATAAGAGACTACATCCATCAGAAAAAGAATATCTTTTAAAATACTTAGAAAAGCTTTTTACTCTTAAACTTACTCACAAAGAAACAGTTGAAAAATTTAATAAATTTATAACAACAAATCAAAAATATGCACATATAAAACCTATAGTGTATATGTCTACTCCAATAGATTTTATTAATGAAAAATATGATAAACTAATAGCAGAAGCAGTTGGAGTAGAGGCAGTTGAGGAAGATGTATTAACAGATGAAGTCTTCCAAGAATTAATGGCTGATGAATTTAAAAATGTTCCTGAAGAAATCATAAATGGTATAAGAAGAAAGGTAATAGAGAATAAAGAATTTACCCCTCAAGAACAAATAATTGTTGATGCGTATGAGGAAATGGAAGGGAAGGATATAATGTCCAAAGAAGAAGTTTCAAGTGCAAGAGCTGCTATTCAAAAAGATCAAGAAGGACTACAAGCTGAATCTGATAATCCTACTGTTATAGATCAAATCTTAGCCAAGAAAGAAGAACTATTAAGAAAGAAAGTATCTCTAGAGAATGAATATAGAGCTGAAATTAAGAAAGCTAATCCTGCGATCTCTACTGGTAAATTAAATCTACAAGTAGAGAATATGTTAGAGGTAGATGAGGAAGTTAAAAAACTACAAACTGAACTTGCTAAGTTACAAAGTAATATAGGATATAAAGTTGTAAATGAGTTTGATAGTAGAGATGTTGAAAATATAGATACCTTTATTGAATGGGCACAAAAAAACTTACCTGACTTTATAGATATACAAGATATAGATGGTTTAGCAAGAAGATTAAAAGCTAATGGTGTTACTCTTGGTGCATTTGTTATGTCACTCAAGAATGTATCTGGTGGAATTGAATCTCTTAAAGGGCATATATATACAGCAAGACAAAATCCATATAGATACCATGAGTCTTTTCATGCTGTATTTAGAATGTTAATGAATGAAGAAGATATTCAAAAATATCTAAATATTGCAAAGAAAGATGTATTAAAACAAATGAGATCTGCAGAAGGTTATGAGATCTTACCTGGAACATTTGTTAAAACAATGGAGCAAGCTAGATCTATAATGAAAGGTTTATCAAAATCATATGCAGTTCTAGATGATAAAATATTAGATGAAAGAGTGTTTGAAGAATATCTAGCAGATGAGTTTGAGAAATTTAAAACAAATCCAAGGTCATCTAAAGTACATTCAGAAGTTAAAAGTTTATTTACACGTATATTAGAATGGATTAAGAATATATTTATAGCACCTAACTATTTAGAATACAATGCTTTATTTACAAGTATAGACTCAGGTAAATATAAAAATGCAGCTATACAAGAAAATAGATTTACTCTATCAGCAATGGAAGGTTTAACTGGTATAGAGGAACTAGCTAATGAAACAAGAACAGGAGCACCTTCTAATTTGGCATTAAAAGCTATTAGAAAAGGAGATCCTATTGCAACCACTAGACCAGCCATAGTAGATGGAAAAGTTATTCCAGATGGTAGAACTATATTTATAAATAATTATTTTACTAAGTCTGAGACAGACGGTATTATAGCACAGATAGGTGCTTTATATATGGACAAGATAGATGATCTTTCTAAAGATCCTAATTTTAAAGGAGAATATAATCCATCATCTATATTAGAAGAAGTGGTAAATAACTATATAGAAGATTATAATCCAGCAAGGTCATCTATAGATGTAGATGGGAATGAAACATTCTTTTATGCTGATAGAGAAAACTGGAGCAGCTTTAAAGATAGATTAAAAGAAAGATACAAATCATTAAAAGAATATAAGTCTGATGTTATAAATTCTACAAATGATTATCTAACTCTATTTGATATAGATACAGTCTCAGAGTCTGAAATACTTGAAAAAACTGATATGAATGCAGATGGATCTGTAAAAACCACAGAGGAATATGAATCTTCTGCAAATGAGATAGGAGGTTTTAAATCATTAAGTGCAGCTAACCGTAAATTTATTGCTACAACAACCAAACAAGTTAAAGATGAATTTACTGGAGATATAATATCTGTTCCTGTTGATTATATTACAGCATATAATGCTTTAATGAAATCTTTATCTGGTATCACAAACCCTCAGATAATGTTAATCAAGTTAAAATTATTTGAACAATCAAATCCAGATGCTAGTGCTGTAATTAATGCAATCTTTGACAAGGTAAACTTATCTAACGTTACACTAGAAGATTTTATAAACGGAAACTATAATCTTAAACAGATAACTAATGCATCATTCTTTCAGGGTATTATAAAAGGATTTTCACAATTCAGATCTGATTACTTATATATTGAAACAGATACAGAAAAAGGTCTTGTAAATATATTTAAAGCAAATCATAGAGATGATGCAAGTAGTCAAACAGATGTATGGCAAGAGAATTATACAACCAAATTAGAAAAATTAAATAATGATCCAGCATTTGTAACTAGTGCACAAGATCCTTGGGATAGTATAATATTTAATGCTGGTAAAAAAAGAATCTCTGAAAAAGAGTTAGATAAAGCTTCAAGAAGAATAGCTAATGCAATCTTTAATACAATTGGTATTGATATGAGTTATTTAACTATTAAATATTTGATACTTAGTAATGGAGTGAGTAATAAGACAAAAGCACAAACAGTGTTTGTAACTACATTCACTAATGATATATTAGAATTTAATCTAAATGATATTTCTGAAATGTCAGTAGCAATCTCTAGTCATGGTTTAACAAAGAATGGACTTCAAAAAGGAAACTTATTCTATGATATGAATGAAGAATCTATTGAGATTAATGAAGATGATGTAAATGCAGAAGGTACAGATGTAAAATCTAAGATTAAAAAGCTTGCCCAAGTAAATGCAATATTTGATTCTAATGTAGGAGCAACTGTATTTAGAAATCCAGAAGGTAAATTAATCTATGCACATCAGATGCCAACTTATAATTTAGAAAAGGTTGCTGAATTAAATAGTGAAGATGCTTTAGATAATCTAATGGAGGGTAATGGATTTCTTAGAAATAATTACTTATTAAACAATGAAAAATTTAGACAACTAGCTAGAAATGGTAAATTAAGAGTATCTAGAGTTTCAGGTCAGAAACTAGTGAAGTTAGATACAGATGATTTAGGAAACTTTAAATCATCTAATGGAATTGATCTAGATAAGAAAGCAACATCCTTTGGATCCTCTACACCTAAAGATTTCATATCTCAACTGATGAATCTATACTTAGCAAGTTATAATTCTTTGAACGGTAAGGTTGAAGAAACCCAATATGATACACACGATGACTATGGTAATGAAGTTGTTAGACCATTTGCAACATCTTTAGTAAATATAACAGTGATAGCTGAATCAAATACTGCTGACTTTATACCAGCACCTATTGTATTTGCTGTTGAGATGAATGATGGAAAATCTGAATTAACAGAGGAATATGTTTCCAGTATTGAGATTGAAATACAAAATGAGTATCATAGAATTGACAATGAAGTAAATCAGAAAAATGACTATACTGAAGATGATCTTAAAGGATATAATGATTTTGATCCACAAAATATAAATGATGAAGATCCTAAAGTAGATAGAGCTGCTAAATTCTTTAAAACCAATGAGCTACTAAAGAATAAAACTCAATCAACTGAAGCATTAAGAACAGTGGGTGAAGAAATAAATGTTACAGGAGGACCTTTAGAAATAAAATCACTAGAAACAGGAACAAAAATATTCTTGAGAGATGGGAAGGTTGTTGCTAAACTAGGTCTTAATCAAGGTGAGACAGTGCTATCTCCTATCTACACTTTAAAAGGTAAGACTTCAACAGAAGAAATATACGCTATTACATATAAAGGTGTACAGTCTGTAGAGTCATATAATCTTAATGAGATAAAGAATATATTAGGTAATGATATATCTGAAGTAAAGAATGCTAAGAATAAATATAGGGTAGACTTTGGTACAGAAACATTTCATGTAAGAACAACTAGACAGAGAGATTGGTTGAATGGTAGCTCTGACTTTGGAGTAATAGAAATTGTTCCTCAGTCAGAAATAGAAACAGTAGATACTACAATAGGAGCTGTTCCTGTTATTACAGATAATAGTATTATAGATGCTTTTCAAAAAGCTGCAAGAGGAGGAAAAGAAACATTTGTTCAAGCTAAAAAGAGAATAGAAGAAGAAACAGGTGTTAATATTAGAGATCTAATTAGGAGCAGATTGATGGAGGAGTTTGAAGAGTTTAATACTATTATTGGTCCTGGTCAAACACAAGCTATAAACCAGGTGGATAGAAGACTTCTTACTAAATTAGAAACTGCTGAAGGTAAAACAAATAAGAACACTAATAAGTCAATGGATCTATTGAACTTAAAAAATAATAATCCTGATAACCATAATTTAAAACAAATATTCTTTAGTGATTATCTTAATAGACTATCTATAAAGCAAATATTACTTGGTGATGCTTCAAGAGGTTTTAAGGATGCTGTTGATGAAATCAAAAGAGCTAAAGCTTTAAATGCTGCTGGAGCTAATGCATCTAGTATTGTAGACTCTCCTAATAGATATGATAATGAAGGTAATATAATAGGTGGTCATGGAGTTGAACATGCTGTAAAACACATTAGTCTTGTTACATTAACAGATGTTAAAACTCCACCTAAGTATGGTAGAAAAGGTAATAATGATAAACCAGTTACTGAAACTGATGCTCAGATGTGGATAACAACTAAAGCATTTAGATATATGATGTTTGGTTTTGGTAGTCTTAATTCTGCACAAGCTAGAATTTTAGATAGAATAGAATTAGGTGAAGATATTAGTATAAATGAATTTTATGGTTCAGGTGTATCAAAACAAGGATATAAAGAACTAGGTGCTATATTAAATTCAAAAAAATTAGTGTATGCTGATGGTGAGGTATTTCTTAAGATGTCTGCATTTGTATTAACTAAACAATTATCATCTGATCCACAAACTAATTTTGAGACAGCACTTCCTGGTAGAGAAGATATGCATAATCTTAGAATGAAATTAGAACAAATTGAAAGTAGAGGTGATGAAACTATAGCTATTGCTGCCCCCGAATCTGCTTCTAAGATGATTAAGAAAAATATAATATCTCATCAAAGAGCATTTGATTCTAATCCTGAGTTAGGTACAAAAGATATAACAGATCTTGATGCACGTTGGATGAGACTACAACAAATAAGCCCATCCAATAAGGGTCTCATTATTGATCCAACACAGATAAAACAAATTATTACTAGTGAACAGGATGATAGTATAATGGTTACTATAGGTGGTAAAGAAATGACTATTGGTGATGTACGTAAATTATATAACAAAACTATAGGTGATAGAGTAGAGATTAAATATTTAAACAGAAGAAACTTAATATTTGATTTTGAGAAAGGTCAAGATGAATTACAAGAAAGTATTAAGGCAGGTGAAGTAACAGTAGATCTTCAAGCTTTCTTAGGTTATGCACAAGAAAGTCTATCAACAGCAGGAGCAAGAGCACAATTTTTAGAATTGTTTGAGGTAGACAAAACAGGATCTCCTAAATTTGATTTAAATAATCCTATAACTATAAGTAAATTCCAAGAGTTATTCATGTCATTCTTTTCAAATGGAGTGATGAGTGAGAAAGTAAATGGGGAAGCAATTGCTCTTGTATCTGGTCAAGGTATGAAAGTAATTAAGAAAGTTATTGCTCTTGATGAAACAACAGGTCAACCAAGTAGATGGGAAGTTATTAGAATGGATGATTATAAAAATCTTAAAAATAGACCTGAGATTCAATGGACAGATTGGAGTGATAAAATAAATAAAACATTTCTAACAGGTAAAAATGGTATTAAGGTTGATGACTTATATATAGATGAGTTAAGAGCTAACGTTAGAGACTATGATAAAGATGGAAATCCATTAGAAACAGTTCACTCAGAATTTATGTTACCAGCTTATCATCCAGCATTAAAAAATATTAAACCAGGAGATCCTATACCAGAGGTAATAGCAAAAGCATTTGCCACACGTATTCCTTCACAAGATAAACATTCTGCAATTAATCTTAAGTTAGTTGACTTTATGCCAGTCTTTTATGGATCATCAGGTGTATTTCCAACAGATCTAATTGAAATATCAGGAGCTGATTTTGATATTGATAAACTATATACACAGTTTAAAGAATTCTACATGAAAAATGGAGAGTTTAAAGAATATGGGGTAACAGAAAATGTTAATGAACAATATGAAGAGTATCTAGAATATACAATTAAAGAGTCTAAACAGAAAGGATCTTCTGTTAACATGGCTGTAAAAATGTGGAATACTAGAGGTAATGTTATTGATCCTATTCTTGATAATGATGTAACTCTTCCTTCTGAACAAATCATTGGTGCTCTAAGAATATTAGATATGCCAGTTACTTTTGAAGAGTTTAAAAACTACAAAAAGAAACATGATAATAGATTACCATATACAGCAGCACAGAGCAATGTAGCTTTAGATGCAAAATATGTATTACTTGGTAATGAGGGAATGACTAAAGGTAGAAATGGTAGACCACATGGTATTGCTAATGAGCCAGCAGTATTAGATCCTTTAGAAGAAGTGTGGAACTTCATTGCTGGTAAAAAAGACAATAAAGGAAACTGGATAATAGAGCCAGCACTTCCGGAATTAGCTGAACAAGTGAGTGAAGAAGGAGTTATTGTAGATAACTTAGTAGGAATGTTTAAGGCTTGGAAGAACAATAAAGAAGGTGCAACTTCTATTGGTTCAATTGTACAACCTAATATAATATTTAATTTATTAAAAGAATACGAGATTGATCTAAGACAGGTTAATAATAAGGACTTTAAAATTAAAGGGGGTAATATAGAACTTAATGGATATAAATATAAAAGTTTTAAAGGTGACTATGCAATAGATCCTGAGACTGGTAAACCTCTTACACAAGGTACTAGAAAACAATTTGCAATATCTGCTTTAATTACAGCTGCAACTGATAATGCAAAAGAAAGATTACTGGCAAAACTTGGTTTAAATAAAGATGCTTTGGCTGTTGTTGGAACATTAGTGAGTGTTGGTGTTGATATTCAAACAGCAATATTACTTGTTAATCAACCAGATATAAAAAATATGTATGCTTTAGCAGCTAATAAAGATAAAGACACTGATCCAGGAATAGCTGGATTACTTGCAGAAGAAATGTTTCAATTAGCAGAATCAGATGATACTGTTAAAAGTAATGCAAAAAAGATAAATGTAACAACAGAACTACTAATGAAACATATTAGAGGTGAAGAATTAGAAGCTTATCAGAGATATGCTATATTAAATCAATTTGCAGAAGCTAGACAATTAAAAACATATGCTGGTCATTTACAAGCTCTAGTTACTAAAGTGGCAGGATTAGATAGAGGGATGCAAGAAATGTATGAATCATTTGAAAGAATTGATAAATTAGGAGCAGAGATGGGGAGTGTTCAATTTTCAAGAAATACTAAAATACCTTTTGATTCAAGAAAATTATTTAAAGGTAAATCATTACAATCAAGATATTATAAGATATTTAAAAATATACAACAACTTACACCTTCTGTATTTGTTACTGAGACACTAGAATTTAAAAAAGTTTTAAGTACTATAGTTTCTAATATAGATGAGAACTCTAGAGGTGCTGAACGAATTAATAAAATTAATAAAGATATTCTTAGTTATATTATTGGGAAAGCTTATATAACATATTTAAATAATACTGGTAGAGGATTATTAACAGAGTCACTACAGAATGGAATGATATATGATGAGTTTGCAGGTAATGGTTTAACTATTAATAAAGTCATTAATAATATAAGAACCTATATGAAAGATAAGGGTGGTAATGAGTTTATAGATAACTTTATATTTAATAAAACCACTAAGAATCCTAATAATAAATCTGGTGTTAACCAAGCTATTATGAATACGTGGAGTAAATTATCACCTAATCAAGTAACAGGATTACAAAATAGTTTAAGAGACCTGTATGCTGAAGAGGCAATAAGAGCAGATGTTATTCATATGATTCATTATCTATTAGTGAAAGATGGATTACAATATAGTCAAGGATCTTTCTTAAGTATAATTCCTGCTCCAATGTTAGATGAAATATTAACAGTATCAAAATCAGTTACTGATGTATTTAATAATCAGAAAATTTCAAAACAACAATATAAAGATCTATTTGGTATAGACTTTAATGAGACGATAAATGAAATTACTGAAGGATATTTATCAAGTAGATCTAATATATATTTCCTACCAGAAATAAAATCTACAAAATTTGGTGTTCAAAAATATAGTAAAGGATTTGAAGGTAAAAAACAAGCAAATAAACCAATCATCTATGATCAAGATTCTGGAACTCTAGAAATTAGATTATTTAAATTACGTGGTAGAAAGAAGATAACTAAAAAAGGAAAACATAAAGAAGTTCCAAAGGGATCTACTTTTGAAAAATCACTTAGAGGAACTGGTGTTGAATTAATAGAAGAAAAAATTAATGATAAAATTGTAAAAGTAATGGTGTTTCCTTTAGTAAGAAGAATGAATGTGGGTACTAAAAAGAAACCAGACTACAGAACATTTATATTAGATGAGGTTTATTCATCAAAGAAAATTGAAAAATCAGAAATATCAGATCCAAGTTATACACCTCAGATGATAAACTATGATCAAGAATTTGGAATCATAACAGGACATAGAGGAGTGTATAAGGAATTTAAAACACTAGGATCTATGCAAACTAATGCTATGGGATTCCTTTATGGTCCAAGATCTACATATGATTACCTACAAGGGGAGATGGAGAAGAATGATGCTGCTATTAATGATGGATCACAAGATTCTATATTTGATAAAATAGCAGGACAAGATCAAAAACCTCCAACACCTATTGGTCCAGGAACCAATATATCTATAGATGCAACAAATGATTCTGTAAAATTCTTAGAAACTAATAAAGATAATGAAGAAGTTCCTGTATCTTTGTCAAAACTTGAGAAGATGAGTAAAGAAGGACAAACACAGTTAGAGTTTGATGATGATGATGGTGTAGATATAAATGATTCTGATTCATTTGTAATGCCAAATGTAATGATACCAGAAGGGAAGGGTGTAACATTTACAAAAGATATGGCAATAGGTAAAGAAACTAAAGATCCTGGTCAGAATAAAAAATTAGAAGATTGGTACAATGATTTAACAAAGATACAGAAGACTATGTTATCTAGACCATTTAAAGAAGGTGGTTCAGATATTTCTACAGTAGAAGAATTAATAAATGATTTTAATAAATCAGAAATGCTATTCAATGAAGATGATTATATGGAACAATTAAAGAAATGTTACACTAACTAAAAATATATGGCAACTTGTTTTAATAAAAATACAGCTGAATATAAAGCTTTACAATCTAAGTTTGAGAATCCTCTTATTGTAGATGGTCTAATATCTAATTGGCAAAAGAGTAATAAGTCTGATTTAATACCTACAATAGTTCAGGTAGATAAATATGTATCTCAGAAAGAAGCATTATTCAGTTTAAAGAAAAAGTCTTATGCTGATTCAGTACTTAATAATCTTAAGGATAAGAAGTTAATAAGTATGTATGAAGGTGAGTGGTATATTAATAGAACTGTTAGAGATAGTCCTATTACTATTGGAAAACCATTTGGAAGACCAGAAGCTAGTAGACAAATTGCTGATTTAAATAAATTAAAAGTACAGAGGTTGTTAGATTTTTGGAATATCCCACAAGAAACTGTATCAATTCAAAGAACAAAAAATACATATAGAGTAAGCATTAACGATAATATGTTTACTAAAAGAGATGTTATTGCACAAGATAATAATAAAGATCACACACATGTTTTAGATATTCTGCAACATATGAGTTCTTTATTTCCTCAACTAAATATTCAAGTTGTAAGTGTTAAGGAAGCAGAAGAATACTACAATACATTAACTGAAGAACAAACTAAAGGAATAAAATTTAATCAGATAAATAGTTATTATGTTAGAGGTAATGTAATGATCATTAAAGGAAGAGTAACACCAGAGACTGCAATAGAAGAAGTGTTGCATCCCTTTGTTGATGCAGTATATCTAGAAAAGAATGATCTATTTAAGGGTTTATTATCAGAAGCAAAGAAAATGTTTCCTCAATTAGATATAGAAATTACTTCATCTTATAATAGTAAAAGAGGGTTCAATCAACGTGATAGAGATCTTGAGTTAGTAACACAAGCATTATCCAGACACTTCAAAAAAGAATATGAGAATGAACCAACTGAAAGTTGGAAGAGTAAAATATCTCAGTTGTTAAAGTTCTTATTAGATGCTATTCAAGATCTTAGTTCTTTTATTACAGGAAAAAGATTAAAGATAGGAGCTAATGTTTTGAATTCAAACAATACTTTATCAAGCATTGCTAAGTTATTAAATACCAGTGACTTAGAATTTAACTTTACTAAGGATTCTGTCATTGATAGAAAAGCAAAATTTTCTTTAACACCTGAATTAAAGAATGCAGTTAAAGAATATAAATCACAGACTTCTACACCAATTCAAAATGAAATAATAGATAAACTATTTCATGCAGCTGTAGAAAATAAGAAAGAAACATTTCAAGATTTTACTGTAGGTAGTACACTAACAGGTACTGATACTCAGTTAGTTGTATTAGATAAAGAATCTCACACATATATTAATATAGAGACAGGTGAAGTTTATGGATCTGTTACCACTAAGATTAAAGGTGGTATGAAGGATCCTGAAAATCTATATAAGCTTAATAGAGATATAGGTAATGACTTTGATGCTATAATGGAACATATAACCATGTTAGATCCAAATACAAATGTAATTACTGAAGATTTATTACCACAAATGACAGTTCTTAAAAAAGAAGAAGTTCAAAGAGCTGTTGATCAAATCCAAACTATCTTAAATATGTATAGAGATAGTGGTGCAGTTATTATACCACAGGTTGTTATATCAGATGGTCAGTCAGAAACAGCTGGTACTATAGATCTATTGGCAATAAATACAGATGGATCACTAGATATTATTGATTTAAAAGTTAGTAAGAACTCTATTAAAGAAGATAGATATGATAAAGCATGGCCTGTCAATGAAGGTAGTACTTTTTATGATCCAGCATTATCAGATAAGGATCAATTTAAAATGTCTACACGTATGCAACAAAGCATGCAGGTTAATACATATAGACGTATCCTAACTAATATGGGTTACAATGTTAACTTTATGAGTAAGACAATTCATTTTCATGTTGATGTAACTGGTAAAGGAAAGAATCAAAAATTTAAAGGAACATTTAGATTAGATGGACAGATTAATCATCCATCATCACAGAATGCCTCATTCATAAATGAGATTGTTCCTATTAATGAAGATATGCAACATAAGGAATCTATGAAAGAAGAGCCTTATGTTACTGAAGAAGAGGCAAAACCACAGGATGATGTAGTTGATGATTTAACTTATCAAGGTCTGACTAGCACTACTAGAGCATATAAAGAAAAATTAGTTACAAGAAGAGATGCATTAGAAATGTTACAAGATAGAGAGAAGCAGTCTTTTGAAACTGAAAGAATGATAAATCTTATTGATAGAGCAATTAGTGATATAAATGCATCAATGTTAAGTGGTACTGTTGATGTAGTATATGAAGAGCTATTACAACAATCAATAGATGAGATGGATAACTTTATAGATTTTGTAAACGATCCAAAGAATATAAACACTGTTGAGTATATTGATAAGGTAATGAACATGGAATCTATTATTAATATGTATAAAGGATTAGATGTAGTACCACTTCCAGATGGAATTTCTTTAGGACATAAAAAAGAATCTTTAAGAAACACTTTAAAGAATAAAATATTAGAAATAAATGGAACTACAGAAAAGAAAGATGGACTTATTAATGAAGGGATCTATAATTATGTTAGAACAATATATGTAGAGAATACTAATAGAACAGATCTAACTGATAATGAAATAGATAAGATAATGAATGAGATGGTTGATACTAGTATTATAGAGTTTGGTACTTCAGATCTAGCTACTAGTGTAGACCCTTTATCTCAACTGATGGATAAATTATATAAGAGACATGTTCAGAAATCTTTAGATGTAATTGATAATAGAAATGATCAGATAAGAAGATTAGCTTCAAAATTGGAAGCTCTATCTCCTGGTGGAAAAGTTGATTATAAATACATGTTAGTTTTTGATAAGGAAGGAAACTTTACTGGTAAGACTGTACAAAAGATTGGTTATCAATATGATGCTCAATGGAAGGATGCTAGACAGAAACTATATGAAGCAGATGGAGTTACTTGGAGAGAGTATATACTTAAAGATAATGTTGAAGACTATACAAAGGAAGAGCTTGCTCAGAATATAGAATTAGCTTTAGCTAGAAGAGAATATGGTAGATTCATGTCAGCAGAAGAAAAAATAGATGGAGTACGTGATGATGGTGATTTTCATAAATATACAGATGAGTATAAAGCTGCACGTGAACAAGTTGCTGTATGGATCTCACAAGGTAAAAAAGGATATTGGAAAAAGAAAGCAAGTGTTCCTCAAAGAAGATATGATGCATTTACAGCTAAATATCATCAAACTAATGCAGTACAATATGCTAACGAAACAAACGGTGAATTAGATGGTACAATTACAGTTACTACTAAAGACAATATTGTAAAAAGAGACTACATAGAAAAGAGAGAGAGAAGTTCAAATAGAACTGGAGCACAAAACATGTTAGATCAAAAGTATATTGATCTTATGGCACCTTCTCCTACAAGTGCTTTAGCACAAGCTCAAAAAGAATTTTATTTAATGTGGCAAAAGTTTTTTGAAGAAGACTTACTTTCAAAGTTACCAAAATCTCAACAAGCACAAATGACAGGAAGATCACCATTGGTTAGGGACAATACACTTAAGGCTGTTAAAAGAGAAGGTAATCTTATTACAGGTCTATGGGGTAGAACTACAAGAGGTATGAAAGACTTATTTACAAAAACATCAAGGCAAGAAGTAGTTAATGTTGATGAGAACGGATACTTCATAGATACACTACCTATATTCTATGTTGGCCGTCCTCAAACAGAAGAAGCACTAGAAGCTATTGAGAATGAAATACAAGCATTACAGAAATCATGGAATGATAAAAAAATAAAAGCAGATGCGTATAAAGAAAAACTAGCAGAACTACGTGGTAAAAGAAACTCTATACAGTCACAACCATTAGCACATGAAATGAGTTTAGATATGGCAGATAATCTATTAAGATTTTCTACAATGGCTGAGAACTATGAAGTGATGAATGAGATAAAGAATACTTTGAATGCTTTTATGAAGGTAATAGATAATAGAAAGTATTCTCCAGATGGATATAAGAAATTATATACAAAGCTAGGGGGTAAGGAAGTAACAGTGGGAATGGGACGTGATTCAAATATAGCTAAGAGAGCAAGAAAATGGATGCACATGGTATACTATGATAATGAAAAGAAAGCAGAAGGTTTTGCAGATAAAATATCTAAGAACTTAATTTCATTATCATCATTAACATATGTTGGATTTAACATTTGGGGTAACATTAATAACTATGCAGTAGGTAGAATTAATAATGCTATTGAAACAATAGGTGGTAGATACTTTGAACCTGAAGCAATGAGGAGAGCTACATTAATGTTTCAAGGAGCTGCAATGGAAGACATCATGAAAAAGATGGGTGATAGTTCTACATGGGCAGGTATAACTGGTGGCAAAGGAAAGTATAAGAAAATTATTCCTAGTAGTAAATATAATGGTTTAGTTAACTACTTTAGAATGATGGATGATAAGGCGGACATACGTGAGAGTGGTAAGACAGGAGCAAATAAAAGGTTAATAGATTTTAGTTGGGCATACATGTTTCAGGATGGAGCTGAATATAATGTACAAACTAAAGTAGGTATAGCAATTTTAATGTCAACTAAGGTTCAAAAAGTTGATAAAGATGGAACTGTATTGGATGAGATGTCTTTATTTGATGCATACCAATATAATAATAAGACCGGTGAAGTTACTTTAAAGGATGGATATAATACTTTAGTTAAAAGAAATGGTGTTAAGGTAAAGATGGATGATACACAGAGATATGATATTAGAAATAATATACGTGAAGTGAATAAACATATCCATGGTAACTATGCAGATGTTGATAGAGCAGTTATACAAGAACATTGGTTAGGTAATTTAGGAATGCAATTTCATAAATGGGTGGCTCCAGCAATGAAAGCAAGATATAAAAGAGAATATTATGATGAAAACCTAGGATGGGTTGAAGGTAGATATAGAAGTGCATTAAGTTTTATGGGATTCTTCTATAAGGAAATGTTTAATGTAAATAAAACTATTAAGAGATTAGAGTATGAATATGGAGATGAGAGAGCTGCCACTAAAATTACTGGTATGAAAAGAACATTAGGTGAAATAGGATTAATGTTTGCTTCTTTTGTAACAGCAACTATTTTACAATCCCTATTTGATGATGATGATGATGATAAGTCAATAATAAGAAGAAGATTTGAAAATGCTTTAATCTATCAATTCAATAGACAAGGTAGAGAATTACAATTCTTCTATCCTGTTGCTGGATTCAAAGAACAATTCTATATGGCTAAATCTCCTATTGCAGTAACAAGAACATTAGGAGAAATGGGAGATGCATTCTGGAAGACAATAGGTACAGGCCTTTCATTAGGTCAGGGAATTTATGATAAAGATTATGATATTAAAAAGGATAGTAATGTATACTATCAAAGAGGTAATAGAAAGGGAGATCTTAAGATAGCTAAAGAATGGGCAGACATTATACCATTACTCTATACAATTAATAGATTTAAAGCATATGATTCAATGACAGACTTTTATGTAAAATAATATGGAGAAAGATAAGCAATGGCATATTGATCAATATAATAGAAATAGAAATCATAAAGATCAAATAAATGATTGGGATAAATTAAAAGATAAACTAACTGGTATAGTGACAAAAGATGGAACAAAAATTATATCTTATAAACAAAAGTTAGATGGAAAAAGAAAAAAAACTTTATAAACCCCTTCCGGATTATCTAGCAATAGGTCCTTCTGATATACATGGTGCAGGTATATTTGCTCAGGATGATATACCAAAAGATATTGAAATTGGTATAAGT